>JALEIQ010000180.1 GCA_022769795.1 Clostridiales bacterium | reverse complement strand
CACGCCAAGTAACTAAAAGCAAATGGGAGACAGAACAAACCAGGAAAGTGGAGGGAATCCAACCATGTTTGAAGACAAGACTTTGGTATGCCGCGACTGTGGCAAGGAATTCGTGTTCAGCGCTTCTGAGCAGCAGTTCTTCGCCGATAAGGGCTTCCAGAACGACCCCACCCGTTGCCATGAGTGCCGTGCCGCTCGCCGCAACCGTGAGAACCCCGGCCGTGCCGAGCGCCAGTACTTTGAAGTGATTTGCGACGGCTGCGGCGCCACCACCCAGGTGCCCTTCCAGCCCAAGGGCGACCGTCCCGTGTACTGCCGCGAGTGCTTCGAGCGCAACCGCAACAACCAGTACTAAGATTGGTAACGTCCCGCGCCTCCGCGAAGGCGGATGCGCGAGGCCGCTGAATAACGCCGTGTTTTCGAATAGAAAGCACGGCGTTTTAGCGTTAGGGAAGGGCCGCCCGTACCTGGGCGGATTGCGGGCATAGGCCGCTTTCCCTCGTTTCGCTTCCGCCATTGCTCCCCCGCTTCAAATATGATACACTAGCGGCATACGCCGGGCGTTTTTCGATTCTTCCGGCCCCCTAAGGAGGTTGCGTGCTCATGATTTCATCCCCCCGCGTAAGGCGCGGCGCTTGTGTGTTTGCCTATTCGCTGCTGATCGCGCTGGCCGTTTTGTTCTTTTGCAGCAAATCCTCCCCCGGCTATCCCATCAACGATTGGTGCGACGCCAACATCTACTTTACCATTGGCAAGGGCATGACCCGCGGCCAGGTGGTTTACCGTGACCTGTACGATCATAAGGGCCCGCTTTTGTATGCGCTGCACGCGCTGTGCGCGCTGGTTTCCTTCCGCGATTTTACCGGCGTGTACCTGATGGAGGCGCTGCTTGCCGCCGCCTTCCTGTGCGGCGTATACCGGCTGCTTTCGCTCTACGGCGCAAGGCGCGCCGCGTGGCTGGCGCTGCCGGTAGGGGCTCTGCTGATCTATTCCTCCTACAGCTTCTGCGAGGGCGACAGCGCCGAGGAGCTGTGCCTGCCGCTGCTAATTTGGTCCGTGTACATCGCGCTGGCCTTTTTCCGTTCCGACAGGCCGCGCATGGGCAAGGGCGCGCTCATGGGGCTTGGCGCGCTGGCAGGCTGCGTGCTCTGGATCAAGTTTACCATTATCGGCTTGCAGGCCGGGGTGGTGCTGGCGCTGCTGCTTCACCACGCGCTGCGCCGGGAGTGGCGCGAGCTTCCACGCGCCATCGGCTGGCTGTTCCTGGGGTTTGTGCTTTCCACGCTGCCCTGGATTATTTATTTTGGTGTCAACGGCGCCATTGGCGATTGGCTAAAGGTGTATCTGTACGATAATCTGTTTGAATACTCCAGCGGCGTGCACTTTTCCAGCCGCCTGGATCGCGTCCAAACCGTGTTTACCTGCGGCTGGAACTGGCTCACGGCCAATTTGCGCTATACGCTGCCGCTTTTGTTTGGCCTGGGGTGGTTTGCCCTGCGGCGCGGGCTTTCCCTGTCCGAGCGGCTAACGGCGTGGCTGGCGGCCGCGCTTGGCGCGTTGAGCATCTTCATTGGCGGTATCAGCTTTGCCTATTATGGTCTGGCGCTGGCGGCGCTGGCTCCGTTAGGGTTCATCGCGCCCGCTCAGTGGCTGGAACCTCGCCTTGGCGCTCTGCGCGCGCCAGGTCGCGCCATGCTGACGGCGGTGGCGTGCGCGGCAAGCGCCGCGCTGTGCTTGCCGCTGAGCTATAATATGAACGCGGATTACGGCGCCACCTTTGGCCAGCCGCGCGAGCAAACCATGCAGTACCGCATCGCGGCGCACATTCCGCCTGACGCCACGCTGCTGAATTACGGCTTCATGGATTCGGGCTTTTTCACAGCCGCGGGCCTTGTGCCAAACGTGCTGTATTTCCACCAAAACAACGTCCCCATTTCCGAAATGCCCAGAGAGCAGGCCCGCTACATCGCCGAAGGCATATGCGATTTTGTGGTGGCCCGCACCCCCAACCCGCAGGATATCGACCTGCATTACGAGCTGGTCGCAACCGCCGAAAGCCCCAACTTCTGGTACGAGGACGTCTATCTTTTTCAAAAAGTGCGCTAATTCGCATATACGCTTAAAATTTGCTGAAAAACGCGAAAACAAAAAATCCCGAGCGTTGACAATTTCTCACCCGCAGCGTACAATGACAAGCCGATAGTTTTTTCGGTGTTCCTACCTATTAAAGGGAAAGGGCCGAAACGCATCCTTTTATTCTTCAAGGGGAGGGGGAGAAGAAGCATGTTCCTTCTATTCTTTCTGCTATGGGTCGCCTTCAATGGCCGCCTCACATGGGAAATTGCCGTCTTCGGCGCGGTCATTTCCGCCGCGCTGTATGCCTTTTGCTGCGCCTTTTTGGACTACAGCCCCAAAAAGGATCTCAAGGCCATCCGGCTCATTCCCGGCATTGTGCGCTATGTCCGGCTGCTGCTTACGGAGATCATCAAAAGCAACGTAGCGCTTACCCGCATCGTGTTCAACCGCCAGATCGAGGTAAAGCCCAAGCTGGTTACGTTCAAAACGCCGCTCACAGGCACCCGCAAAAGCGTGCTGGCCGATTCCATCACGCTTACGCCGGGTACCATCAGTGTGCATTGCGAGGGGGACTCGCTCACCGTGCATTGTCTGGACGAGCAGTTTATGGAGGACATTGAAAACACATCCTTCCAGCAGGCGCTCCTCAAAATGGGTGAGAAGGAGGAAAAGGCATGAGTATTGCAAACGCGTATCATGTGCTGTATATGGCGGTGCTGGTGTGTCTAAGCCTGCTGACGCTGTTTTGCCTGTTCCGCGCCATTCAGGGCCCGCGCATTGCCGACCGTATCGTTTCCATCAACATGATCTGCACGCTTACCATGGCTATGATCTGCGTGCTGGCAATGATGCAAAACGAGGGCTACCTGGCCGATGTGGCGCTCATTTACGCGCTGCTTGGCTTTTTGGCCGTGGTGGTGCTGTGCAAGGTTTACATGGGCGTTGCCCTGGAGCAGCGCGAAAAGCGGCAAAAGGAGGCGAAGGGCGATGCTTGACTGGTTCCGTTTTGTGCTGACCGCCCTGTTCCTGTGCGCCGGGCTGTTTTTGCTGTTGATTGGCGTGGTATCGCAGTACCGCTTCCATTACGTGCTCAACCGCATGCACGCCGCCTCCATGGGCGATTCTCTGGGGCTGCTCATGGTGCTCACGGGGCTGTGCGTTTCCTGTAACGACGGCTGGGTGATCGTCAAGTTTTTGCTCACGGCGCTGTTTCTGTGGCTCACCAGCCCTACGGCCAGCCACCTGATTGCCCGCCTGGAGCTTACCACCAACGAGCATCCCGAGCAGGAAATGGAGATGATTGACCTATGAACAGCCTGTTTACCGTGATTGTACTGGGCTTTCTGCTCATTTGCGCCATCGCCACCTGCCTGAGCCGCAACCTGCTTGTGAGCGTGGTTATCTTTATGGCGTACAGCGTGCTGATGAGCATTGTGTGGATGCTCCTGCAATCCCCCGACCTGGCCATCACCGAGGCCGCCGTGGGCGCGGGCGTTACCAGCATCCTGTTCTTTATCACGCTGAAAAAGCTGCACGCCATTCAGCCGCAAAAGGAGGAGGAAAAGCATGAGCCAGACCGCAAATGATTCCCGTCCCACGCTGGGCGAGCGCGTGCGCCGCTGGATGGCGGAGGATGAAAACCTCCTGGACAGTGAAATCCTCTCCAGTGTGGCCGAGCCCACGCCCCGCGAGCTGCGCCAGATGAGCCCGGAGCTGTTTGCCGCCCAGGAGGCCGCGCGCGAGGAGCGGCGGCAGGCCCTCATCGAGGAGGAGGGAGAGTTCTACGCCCGCATGCACGAGTGGTCGCAAACGCGCGGCATGCGCGTTGTCAACGCCGTGTATCGGGTGCTGGCTGTTTTGGTGCTCGTTGCGGTGGTATTCTTTCTGATGAACACGGTGGTGGCCCTGCCCCCCTTCGGCGCGGCGGACAACCCCTATAACAACGAGGTATCCAAGCGCTATATCGAGCAGGGCATTGCCGAAACCGGCGCGATTAACTTCGTCTGCGGCATGATTTTGGACTACCGCGCCTTCGATACCTTCGGCGAATCCACGGTGCTGTTTGTGGCCGCGTGCAGCGTGCTTTTGCTGCTCAAGCTTGGCGAGCACAAGCTGGGCGAGAAGCCTTCCGCCGCCATGCTCGAGGCCGAGTGGGACGACCGCCATCACGAGCCCAAGAACGACGCGGTGCTACAGCTTGCCGCGCGCGTGCTCACCCCCATCATTCTTCTGTTCGGGCTGTATATCATCTTAAACGGCCACCTTGGCCCCGGCGGCGGCTTCAGCGGCGGCGCCGTGATGGGCGCGGGCCTGATTTTGTACCTCAACGCCTTTGGCTTCCAAAAGACCGAGCGCTTCTTCACCTACAAAACCTTCCGCTGGGTCACCTTCCTGGCGCTAATGACGTATGCGGGCCTTAAAAGCTACTCCTTCTTTACGGGCGCCAATCATCTGGAAAGCGGCATTCCCTTGGGCACGCCGGGCGCCATCCTGTCCTCGGGCTTCATTCTGCCGCTGAATATCTGCGTGGGCTTTATCGTCATGTGCACGATGTACGCCTTCTATACCCTGTTCCGCAAGGGAGGTATGTGAGCATGCCTGCGATTATTCAGGAGCATCTGGAAGAAATCGTGGCTGTTCTGCTGTTCGCCATCGGCTTTACCACGCTTCTGCTCCAGCGCAATTTAATCAAAAAAATCATCGGCTTCAACATCATGGATACGGCTGTGTACCTGCTGCTTACCTCGGTAGGCTATATCGAGGGCCGCACCGCGCCCATTCTTACCAACGGCGTCACCTCCGCCGAATACTACACCAACCCAATCCCCGCGGGTCTGGTGCTCACGGGCATTGTGGTAAGTGTGAGCGTAACGGCGCTGATGCTGGCGCTTACGGTGCGCCTGTACCGCCGCTACCACACCCTGAATATCGACCGCATTACGCTGCTTATGAAGGGGGAGGACAACTGATATGCATCTTCAGTTCGTGCAAAACGTTCCCTTCTTCTCCATCATGTTGTGCATGGTCAGCGGCATTGTAAGCGCCATGCTGCCGGGCCGGGTGGCCAAATGGATCACGGCGGCGCTGGCCGCCGTGGTGGCCGCGCTCAACGCGTGGCTTACGGCCTTCCTGATGGATTATGGGCAAAGCTACGTGTACTGGATGGGCCACTTTCCCGCGCCGTGGGGCAACGAGCTGCGCGCGGGCCTGCTGGAGGCCGTGCTGGCGGTTGGCTTTAGCCTGATTATGCTGCTGAGCGTGCTTGGCGGCATGCGCAAGATGGGCGAGCAGGTGGACGGCAAAAAGCTCAATATCGTATGCGTCATGCTGGATTTGGTGCTGGCCGCCATGATGAGCATGCTCTACACCAACGACCTGTTCACCGCCTATGTGTTCATTGAAATCATGACGCTTGCCTCCTGCGCGCTCATCATGTCGCGGCAGAACGGGCGCACGCTGGTATCGGCCATGCGCTACATGATTATGAGCCTGCTTGGCTCCGGCATGACGCTCATCGCCATTACCATCACCTATAACCTGACCGGCCACCTGCTCATGGAAAACATCCATGAATCGCTGGCCCAGCTGCATGCCTCCGGCGAATATACCACGCCGCTTACGGTTATCACGGGCCTGTTCTTCGTGGGCCTGGGCATCAAAAGCGCGCTGTACCCCTTCCACACCTGGCTGCCGGACGCCTACGGCTATTCCACGCCCACGGCCAGCGCCGTGCTTTCCAGCATTGTAAGCAAGGCCTATATCTTCCTGCTTATCAAAATTTTCTACCGCGTGCTGGGCATGGAGCTGGTGCGGGATAACCACGCGCTGAACCTTTTGTTCCTCTTTGGCGTGGTGGGTATGATTATGGGCAGCGTGGACGCCATCTTCAGCCATGACCTCAGGCGCATGGTTGCCTTTAGCTCCGTGGCGCAAATCGGCTATATCTACGCGGGCCTGGGCCTGGGAACCACCGCGGGCTTTGCCGCGGCCATCTACCACATGCTCATGCATGCCTGCGCCAAGAGCGCGCTGTTCATCTCCTCCTCCGGCCTGGCCGACGCCTCCGGCGACAGCAAGCGCTTCTCCGATCTGCGCGGCGCGGGCTTCCGTTACCCGGCGGCAGGCGTTTGCTTCACCATTGGGGCTATGAGCCTGGTGGGCATCCCGGTGCTGGGCGGCTTCATCAGCAAGCTGTTTTTGAGCGACGCGGCCATCTCTCGCGGCGGCGTGCATCTGTGGATGATGCTGCTGGCGCTGGCGCTGAGCACGCTGCTGAATGTGCTGTATTTCATGAAAACGGTCGTCACCCTGTACCGGCCCCCGCGCGATGGCTTTGTGGCCCCGCAGTTTCAAAAAAGTCGCCTGTCCGCCTGGGCCATGTGGGGCTTTGTGGCGTTGAACCTGTTGGTGGGCCTGATGGCGCACCCCATCTTTGGGGCCATCCGCACCGGTCTTACAATGTTTGATTGAGGGAGGCATACAGATGCAGGCGTTTCTATTCATTCTGACTCCTCTGTTCCCCGCGGTCTGCGCCGCGCTGTGCTGGTTTCTTCCGGCCCTGAGCGGCAAAACGGCCCGCAACCGCTTTGTGATGGCGGCGCTTACGATAAGCGTTTTGATCGTGATTGCCCTTTGCCTGACAGGGGACGGCGCAATCACCCTGTTCAGCATCATGGACTCGCTGCCCGTGGTCATGGCCTCCGATACCCTGGGCAGGCTGTTTGCCCTGCTGTTTGCGGCCATGTGGCTCAATTCCGGCGCATTCAGCTTTGGCTATATGGCGCACGACAACGCGCAGCGGCGCTTCTACACCTTCTACCTGCTTACGCTGAGCGCTCTGCTGGGCCTTTGCTTCGCGGGCACGCTGGTTACCATGTACCTGTGCTTTGAGATGCTCACGCTCTTTAGCGTGGCGCTGGTGCTGCATACCATGAGCAAGGAGGCCGTAGCGGCGGGCGTGAAGTATTTGCTGTACTCCATCGCCGGTGCGATGATGGGCCTGTTTGGCGTGTTCTTCTTCACCGCCAAGGCCACTACGCCGCTGTTTGTGCCTGGCGGCACCCTTTCCGTAGAGGCCGTGCAGGGCGCGCAGCCGCTGCTTTTGGCCGTGCTGTTTGTAACCATCGTGGGCTTTGGCACCAAGGCGGGCATGTTCCCCATGCACGGCTGGCTGCCCACGGCCCACCCCATCGCGCCCGCTCCGGCCAGCGCGGTGCTTTCCGGCGTGATTACCAAAGCCGGCGTGCTGTGCATCATCCGCGTGCTGTACTATGTGGTTGGCCCGGATTTTGTGCGCGGTACCTGGGTGCAGACAGCCCTGATCGCGCTTTCGCTGATAACGGTGTTTATGGGCTCCATGATGGCCCTGCAAACCGGCGGGCTTAAAAAGCGGCTGGCCTATTCCAGCGTTTCGCAGGTCAGCTATGTGCTGTTCGGCCTGTTCATGCTCACCGATCTGTCCTTCCACGGCGCGCTTTTGCACGTGGTGTTCCATAGCGTGATGAAGAACGCGCTGTTCCTGTGCGCGGGCGCGATCATCGTCAAAACCGGCATTACCGAGGTGGCCGGTCTGCGCGGCATTGGAAAGCGCATGCCCGCGACCCTTTGGTGCTTTACCCTGGCCAGCGTCAGCCTGATTGGCGTTCCGCCGCTATGCGGCTTCTTTAGCAAGTGGCAGCTTGCGCAGGGCGCTATCGCAAGCGGCATACCGGAGTTCGGCTGGCTGGGGCCGGTGGTGCTGCTGGTGTCCGCCCTGCTCACGGCGGGCTACCTCATGCCCATCTGCATCGACGGCTTCTTCCCCGGCCATGCCCATGGCGAGGCCGTTGCGGAGCTGACTCCCTGCGAGGTGGGCTGGCGCATGCTTGTGCCGCTCATTGTGTTGGCCGCGCTCACCCTGATTCTGGGCCTGTGCCCCTCGTTGGTTGAGGGCGCTATCGCGTCCATCTCCGCGTCCGTTCTGTAAGAGAGGGGAACTGTTATGCTGCTAATATCCATTCTGCTACCGCTTGTGGGCGGCGTGGCGCTGTTTCTGTGGCGGCCGCGCAGCGTGAGGGCGTGCCACGCGCTTACCTTTGCCTTCACAGTGCTTGCGTCCCTATGCGTAGCCTGGTGCGTGCTTACACCGGGCAACCATCATTTCATCCTGCTGCGCCTGGCCCCCATGCTTACCATCAGCTTCAAGCTGGATGGCCTGGGGCGCGTGTTCAGCTCCCTGGTGGCCTTCCTGTGGCCGTTGAGCACGCTGTATGCCTTTGAGTACATGGAGCATGAGGGCGGGGATAACACCTTCTTCGGCTTCTACCAGCTCAGCTATGGGGTTACGCTGGCCATCGCCTTTGCCGAGGATTTGATGACGCTTTACATCTTCTATGAGCTGCTTACCCTGGCCACGCTGTTTTTGGTGATGCACGGCATGGAGGCCAAGCGCGTGTACGCGGGCCGCAAGTATATGTACTATTCGCTTGGCGGCGCGGCGATGGCGTTTTTGACGCTGGTTGTGGTCATGCATTACAGCAACACCTCTAACTTTATGCCGGGCGGCATTCCGCTTTTGTCCAACGCCCCCATGGAGCTGCTCACGGTTATGTTTGTGCTGGGCTTCCTGGGCTTTGGCGTAAAGGCCGCCGTATTCCCCTTTCACGACTGGCTGCCCACCGCTGGCGTGGCTCCCACGCCCGTTACGGCGCTTTTGCATGCCGTGGCCGTGGTTAAGGCAGGCGCGTTCGCGGTTATCCGCATGAGCTATTATTGCTTCAACCCCAGCATCATGCGCGGCACGTGGGCGCAGTACGTTTGCCTGACCCTGTCGATGCTCAGCATCCTCATCGGCAGCGGCATGGCTGTGCGCGAACGGCATTTGAAGCGCCGCCTGGCCTACTCCACCATGAGCAATTTAAGCTACGTGCTTTTGGGCGCGATGCTGCTTACGCCGCAAGGCCTGCAAGGCGGCCTTTTGCACATGGTCTACCATGCGCTGATGAAAATTTCCCTGTTCAGCTGCGTTGGCGCGGTAATGGTGAAAACGGGCAAAAGCTACGTGGAGGATTTGCGCGGCCTGCACCGCCGCATGCCGGTAACCATGGCCGTATTCCTGTTCTGCGGCGTTGAACTGGTGGGCATCCCGCCCTTTATCGGCTTCCAGAGCAAGTGGAAGCTGGCCGCCGCCGCGATTTCCACCGGCACGGGCATGGGCGTTGCGGCCATTGCCGTGCTGCTAATCTCCGCCATTCTAACGGCGATCTATATGCTGGTGCCCTGCCTGTCGGCCTACGCGCTGCCCCTTGCGCCGGGCTCCGGCCTTGAGGAACGCAGCTATGATCCCGGCTGGCGCATGACCGCGCCGTTGGCGCTGCTGTGCGTTGTGATGCTGGCGCTGGCCTTTGCATCCGCGCCGTTGTCGGAGTATTTGGGTCAAATCGCCCTTGGGCTTATGTAAGGAGGCGCGATATGAACGGAACGTTGATTTTGCTGCTTCTAGCGCTGTTTCCCATGCTGTTAGCGCCCCTGGCCTGGGCCCTGGGCCGCAAGGACGGCCAGCGGGCTATCTGGACCATGGTTGGCGCGTCGGCGGCTGAGGTTGCCGTGCTGGCTCTGCTGCTGGGCAACTGGATTTTTGCCTCCAGGCAAAGTGATTTTGCGGGCTATGCGTTTGCCTGGGACGGCTTCCTGGGCATGGGCGTGCGCATGGAGCTGGACGGCTTTCGCGGCCTGTACGCCCTGATTGCCTCGGGCATGTGGCTGGTTACCTCCCTTTTCAGCCGCGATTATCTCCGGCACGACCATGCGCCGGGCCGTTACGCCCTGTTTACCCTGATTACCCTGGGCGCGACAGTGGGCCTGTTTTTGAGCGATTCGCTCTACACGGCCTTCCTGTTCTTTGAAATGATGTCCCTGGCAAGCTACCCCTGGGTGGCGCACGAGGAAACGCCGGACGCCATGCGCGCCGCGCAGACCTACCTCTACATCGCCGTGATCGGCGGCCTGGTCATGCTCATGGGCCTGTTCCTGCTGCCCGGGGACATGGCCACGGTGCGCTATGCCGCGCTAAACCCCTTGGCGAGCGCCGCGGGTTTCCCCGCGCTATGGCTTCCCGCGCTGCTGATTCTGTTCGGCTTTGGCGCAAAGGCGGGCGCGTTCCCGCTGCATATCTGGCTGCCCAAGGCCCACCCGGTGGCCCCCGCTCCCGCCAGCGCGCTGCTAAGCGGTATGCTCACCAAGGCGGGCGTGCTGGGCATGCTCATCCTCACCTGCCAGCTCATGCGCGGTTATGCGGCCTTTGGCGACCTCATCTTCCGCCTGGGTGTGATTACCATGTTCCTGGGCGCGCTGCTGGCCATCTTCTCCACAAACCTCAAACGCACGCTGGCCTGCTCCTCCCTGAGCCAAATCGGCTTTATCATGGTGGGCGTGGGCGTGCATGGCCTGTGCGCGGGGCAAAACGGCCTGGCGGCCTTTGGCACCATCCAGCACATGGTGAACCACTCGCTGTTTAAGCTGGTGCTGTTCCTGTGCGCGGGCGTGGTAGCCATGAACGCCCATGCGCTTTCCCTCAATGAGGTGCGCGGCTATGGGCGCAGGAAGCCCCTGCTGCACTTCTGCTTCCTTATGGGCATGCTGGGCATCAGCGGCGTGCCGGGTTTCAGCGGGTACATCAGCAAATCGCTTCTGCACGAGGGCCTTTTGGAATACATTCAGGAGCTGGCCGCCGCGGGAGAAAACGCCCTGCCCTACCAGATCGGGGAATGGGTATTCATCATTTCCGGCGGTATGACGCTTTGCTACATGTTCAAGCTCTATCTTTGCCTGTTCTGGCAAAGGAACCCTACCCGCCAGGCGGAGTACGACGCCCAGAAGCGCTACCTGTCCCCCCTGAGCGCCCTTGCGCTGGGCCTGTGCGCGTGCGTCATTCCCCTGCTGGGCCTTATGCCGGATGTGTTCATGACCGGCATCGGCAAGCTCACGCGCTCCTTTATGAGCGCTGCGCTGCCCCACCACATACCCGTTCCCTACTTCAGCGCCGAAAACCTGATTGGCGCGGCAAAATCCATCGTGATCGGCTGTGGGCTTTTCGCCCTGAACTGGTTCTTCGTCATGGGCAAGGATGCGTCCGGGCTGCGCGGTTATCCGGAGCGCTGGCCCAAGTGGCTGGATTTGGAGGACGGCCTCTACCGCCCGCTGATTGGCCTGCTGATTAAGCTGGGCTATGCCGCCGCCTATGTCGCCGACCGCTTTATGGATTGGGCCATCGTTTTCCTGCGCGGCTTCGGCGCTTGGGTCGCCCGCCTGTTCAACAGCGTGGGCGACGGCTCGGCAATGGTTGTGCGCCGCCTGTTCCTGCCGCCAGTCAAGCCCAAGGATGGCATTCCCGTTGGCAACCGCTTCACCTACGCGGCGGGCCGCTTCTTTGACGGCGTTTCCGCGCTGCTCAACCGCACCGTGCGCCGCTCCCATCCCATCACCACCAGCTTTGAAACGCTCTTTGCCGCCGGACACGAGGAGGCCGCCAACCAGTTCAAGCGCATCACGCGCTCCATCAGCTTCGGCCTGCTGATGTTCTGCGCGGGCCTGTTTGTCACGCTGGCTTACCTGCTGTGGATGTAGCAGCAGGGGCAGGGCCCCTGAATCCGGACTGCGGCCCTACGGGCCGCAGGGGCGCTGCGCGCCTGTTGGGCGCGGGGTGGGTGCGCGAAAGCAAGTTCGCCCGATGGCGGAAGGCCATCGGGCTTTGTTCCGCCGGGCCGCAAAAGGGCGGCCCGGCTTTGCGGCAGGGGCAGTGCCTCTGCACCCCATCCCTTGCCCGCGCAAAGCGCGGGCAAAAATGGGATTTCTAAGGGCGAAGCCCTTAGGCGGTGGGTGTGGGAGGCGGAGCCTCCCGCCCCCGTCACGCCCGGCAGCCTCTCCCAGCTAACGCAACAAGCCGCCAGTCCGCTTTTACGCGGAAATGGCGGCTTGTTGCGTTTTTCTTTTGGTTAGTTCTTTGCAGCGGCTTCCCTCAGCGCGTTCTGCGGCTTCTTCTTCTGCACGCCGCTCCACGCGTGCATCACCAGCGCCAGCGCGATAACGCCGTAGGAGATGAACACGCGGAAGTACTCGCCGATGGCGGCGTCGCCAAACAGGTTCTTGCCCGCGGCAGGCGCCACAATGAACAGCAGATGGAACAGGATGCAGCCCAGCATGGCCTGGCTGTTGGTAGCGCGGCGAATGCTTGCGCCACCCACCAGAATGGCGGCGCCCGCGTACAGGCCCACCTGCTCATGCGCGCCATAGGTCTGGAAGGAGCCCATGTTCTGCACAAAGATCAGCTGCCCCCAGCCCGCCAGCACCGTGGATATCATAATGGCGATCACGCGCACGCGATCCACGTTGATACCGGAGGCGTTGGCCACCGTGCGGTTCTGCCCCACGGCGCGGAACTGCTGGCCGATGCGCGTTTTCATCAGGCCCAGGTTGAACAGGCACAGCACGCCCACCACCATGAAGGTAACCATGGGAATATTCACCATGGCAAACAGCTCCGCCACGGCGGGAATCTGGTACAGAAGGCAGGCCGCCGCCAGCGCGCCTATGGCGATGAGGCTCTTGACGCGGGCAAGCTTCTTCATCAGCATAAGCACAACCAGCACCACGGCAATCACGCCGCAGCAGATGTAGAGCGCCTCGCCGAAGGGAACGCGCCAGATGCCGTCCAGCGCATACTTAAACCCGCGCGCGGTGCTCAGGTCAATGGTGTTGGCAACGCCCGTGGAGCCCTTGATCACCAGCCCGGGCGTGTTCAGCGGAATGAGATTGCCAAAAATGAACAGGAACAGCAGTTGGTACAATCCGTTGGCGAAGTAGCCCAGAATCAGGCCGCCAATCATCTCCTGACCCTTCATCTTGTTCATCAGCTTGCCAATCAGCAGGCCAAAGAACGCGGCGATGGGCATGGTGATAAGCATCGCCAGCAGGAAGCCGCCAATGCCGCTTACGCCCCATTCAATCACCCACAGCGCGGCGATTTGCGCGGCCATTGCGCCAATGGTAATGGCAAAGTTGATGCCCATGCCCGCCACAATGGGAATGATGAGCGCCAGCACGATAAACGCGTTGCGGCTCAGGCGGCCAAACAGCTCATACATCACATAGGCGACGGACTGGCCGGAGTACGCCATGCAAATAATGCACAGCACAACAAACATGATGGTAACCGCGTTGTTGCGCACAATGGCGCGCACGTCGTTTTTACGCACGAGAACCACCTCCCGACTTTGTGAGCGCATAGAGGATAATACCGTTGGAGATAAGGATGCGCAGCGTTTCGGAAATGGTGGAGCCGGGCACCAGCACGTTGGCCACGGGCATACCCAGCGTAAGCACGCCCTGGAACAGGAACGTACCAATTAGCACGTGGCTGATTTTGCAGCGGGAGGTGGACGCGCCGCCAATCAGTATGGCGGACGCGGCAATGAAGCCCATCTGCCTGGGCGCGGTGTAGAGCTGCATAAAGCCGTAGCTTTGCGAGTACACCAGAATGCCCACCGCGCCAAGCACCGTAGAAAGCACCGTGCCAATTACGCGCATCTTATCCACATTGATGCCGGTCGCCTCCGCGAAGCGCGGGTTGTTGCCCACCGCCTGCATCGCCACGCCCGTTTTAGAGCGGCTGAACAGCCATACCAGGAAGCAGCACAGCAGCATGAACAAAAGCAGGCCCGTCGGCACCGTAAAGCCGCCGATGTTGAAGGCCAGCAGATCGTCCAGGATATGCTTGAAGTTTGTGGAGTCCAGGCCGATGGTATTGCGCAGGCCCGTGCCCAGCGGCCAGCGCAGCTTGAGCGATTGAAACGGCAGCACCAGCCACGCAATGCACATCAGCGATACGATGGAAAAGCCCACATATGTGGTAACGGACATTTCCTCGCCCTTCAGACGGTTGAGCAGCTGCGCGTACAGCCAGCCCGCCACAGCCGCAATCACAGCGCCCACCAGGATGGCGAACAGAAAGCCGCCCCAGCCGGGAATGCCCATCTCAATGGTCATCAGCCCGCCGATAAGGCCCGCCACCAGGCCGATGGGCAAGCCCAGGTTCAGGCTGATGCCGCACTGGATGCCCGGCACCATGGCCAATACCATAATGGAGTTCATGCCCATGCGCACCACGGTATTTGAAAGCAGCGTGGACAGCGATAGGTCGTACCACAGGGACATGAAGCACAACAGAATGAAAAACAGTCCAATAATGACGCGCGGGATGCCCAACTTGCTCACCAGTAGCTCGTTAAACATCACTACCAGCGCGCATACCAGCAGCGCAACGCCGCCGTACACCAAATCGTCCGCATAGCGCACAAGGAAGGCGGACGTCGCGTTGGAAAGCGCCGCGCCGCTTCCGGCGGCGATATAGCGGTCGTACTGCACGGTGAAGGTGTCGCCGCTCTGGAACACAATAGCGCTGATCGTACCCTTCAGGGTGTCCAGGGCGCCGCTGTCCAGCACGGGGTAGATTTCCTGAAGCGCAGCGCCAACAGCCGCGTAGCTTTCATCCGCCGCGGCGCTCAGGCGCTGCATCTCCTCCGTCGCCTCAAAGCCGGACATATCCACCGTAACTTCCGTTTCCTCGGGTACGTCCTCCCCGGCGGCCAGCTTCGCGGCGCGCTCGGCTTCGGCGGCGGCGCGCGCTTCTTCCATATGCGCGTCCACATACGCCTGTTCGGCGGCGGCGGCGCTGGCATAATAGGCGCTCAGCGCGCTCTCATATGCGTGCACGGCCTGGCTGAGGGCCTCGGTATCCAGGGTGGAAAAATCCGTGGTGGCATTGGCGTATTTCGCGCGGGTTTCCTCCTCCGCCTTGGCAACCGCGTCGCGGATGGCGGCCATACCGCCGCCCGCCTCCTTGGCCTTGGCGGTAGCGTCCTTCTTGGCGATGGCCACGTAGCTTTCCACCACGCCGTCGCCGGTGGCGTTAAGCAGGGTGCGTATGCGCAGCGTATCCAAAATCTGCTGCCCCTGCTCCCCGCCGCGCTTGGGCAGGCTTAGGGCGCCCAGCACAATCAGCGCCACGCCCGCCACAGCCAGCACAATTGCGATGATCCGCTTTACTTTGCTTGGGGTCATTTAGCGCCGCCTCCCTTCTGCTCCTGCGCGCCGGGTTTGATGCCGCTCATCGCCAGGCCGAAGTCAGCGTCGCTGGCCTCGGGGGACAGGGTATCCACCAGCTTGCCCTCGCTCACGATGGCGATCCGGTCGCAAATGGAGCGAAGCTCCTGCAATTCGGAGGACACCATCACAATGGTCATGCCCTGCTCGCGGTTGAGCTTAACCAGCGTTTCCAGCACCAGTTTCTTCGCGCCGATATCAATACCGCGCGTGGGCTCGCTTACAAACAGGAACTTGGGGCCCATCACCAGCGCGCGGGCGATGCATACCTTTTGCTGATTGCCGCCCGAAAGCGTTCCCGCATGCTGCGTGGGGCCAAAGCAGCGAATGTCCAGCTCCTGTATCATGCGGTTTGCCACGGCGCGGATAGCGGCAGAATCCTTCAGCGTGAAGGGGCCGATTTTGTGCAGGTATTCGCCCTTGATCTGCATGGCGTTAAATACGATGTTATCCTCAATGCTCTGATCCAGCAAAAGGCCCACGCCCTTGCGGTCCTCGCTTACCATGGCGATGCCGCTGGAAAGCGCCGCGCCCGCATTGCCAAGCTTCAGCGGCTGGCCAAACAGCTTAATTTCGCCCTGCGCGCTATACAGGCTCATCACGCCGTTGGGAATGCCCAGCTTGCCCTGGCCCGCCAGGCCGCCCACGCCCATGATCTCGCCCTCGTACACATCAAAGGATACGCCGCGCACTTCCTCGCCGGGCATATTCACGTACAAATCGCGCACCTCAAGGGCCACACGCTCATGCGGCGCTTCGCGCGGCCCGGCCTCCACCACGGCCTCGCCCTTGCGCCCAATCATCACCTCGGCCAGCTCCACAATGCTGGTTTCCCGCGCCGCGCGGGTTGCGGCCAGCCTGCCGTCGCGCAGGATGGTAATGGAATCCGCCGCGGCCATTACCTCGTCCAGCCTGTGTGTAATAAAGATAATGGCGATACCGCTCGCGGCAATCTGCTTCATAACCGAAATAAGCTGCGTTGCCTCCGATTCGGTCAGCACGGCGGTGGGCTCGTCAAACACCAGCAGCTTGATGCCGCTTTTATCAATCTCGCGGGCAATCTCTACAAACTGCATGTAGCCCACGGGCATGCCTTCCACGCGGGTATATTCGTCAATGCTCATGCCCACGCTGTCCAGGGCGCTGCGCGCGTCGCCGGACATAGCGTCCATATCCAACGTTTCCAGGTTTTTGCCAAAAATGCGGCTGAACACATTGGGATGGGTAATCTCGCGGTTGAGCTTGATATTTTCCGTAACGGTAAAGCCCGGCAGCAGCATAAATTCCTGGTGCACCATGCCAATGCCCTTAACCATAGCCTCATGCGGGGAGGAAATATGCGCCTCCTCGCCGTTCAAAAGCACATGCCCCTCAAAGCCGCCGGTTGAATGAATCACAGGCATGCCAAAAAGCACGTTCTTCAGCGTGCTCTTGCCTGCGCCGTTCTCGCCCAGCAGGGCGTGTATCTCGCCCGGGCGAACGCTCAGCGACACATCGCTAAGCACGGTGTTTTCGCCATAGCGCTTGGTGATGTTTTTCATTTCCAATACATACTCGGCGCTCAAAGCATCTGAACCTCCTTTGCAAAAGATAGGCCCGCCCGAAAGGGCGGGCCTCAGGCCGTCGAAAAAGCTCGCTGCGCGATCTTTTCCGCCGAAACACCCGCTCCCTGCACCTTCGGTGCGGCCGGGAGCGGGCGCAAGGAAACCTTGCTACGCAAGGCTTCCGAACCCACCGCACATGTCGCTGGGTTCGGATTACAGTCGGAGGGCCGCGGCCCTCCGACGCCTCCCAGGAGCTTTTTCAATACTCGCAGGCCCGCCCGAAAGGGCGGGCCTATGGCCTACGCCAGAGTAAGCGTATTAGAGATAATCGTTGAAGTCAACGGGAGCCAGCAGGATGGTGTAGTAGTTATCAAAAGTGGTGCCTTCGGCGTTGGTGTAGTTGGCTACCTTCGCGCCGGGGATCGCCTTGTCAAACATGGAGGCCAGCAGCTCGCCGTCGTTGCGGCTGGTGATGGTGCCGTCGATGTAGCCCTTGGCATACTCAACGCCCAGCGCGATCACGGTCATGGCAACGGGGCTCTTCCAGGTGGAGAAGCGGTCAACCGCGTCATGCTCCTTGAGCTTGGCGGCAATCTGCCTCAAAGCGTCCTCGTCATCGCCGCCGATGGCCAGTTCAAGGCCCAGGGTGGCGGGGAAGGCATGGTAGGGGCTGGGGCAGCAGGGCTGCGGATAGTAAGCGTTGGGCTGATCCAGGCAGGCCGCCTGCAAGGAGGGCTGCATGCCGCAGTTGGTGGTAAAGAAGGCAACCTTCTTGCCCTCGTACTTGGCAATCTGCTGGGGCACATCCTCCAGGATGAACTGCTGGGAGGCGCTCAGACCAGCCTCGGCGGTGGGGTCGGGAGCGGTTACGACAACCAGCTCGATTCCCAGGGCTTCGGCGTTCTTCTGCAGCAGCTCGTGGCGGCCCACGATCAGCTCCATCGCCATGTGGCGGGGGAAGGAGTAGTGGATGAACACCTCAATGCCCCACTCGGCGCACTTTTCCATAATGGAGTCGCCCTGAGCAACCTCGTCGGCGTACATCACGATATCGGAGGCGGCGGAGATAACCGCGGGATCCTCCTGCGGGGTGCCGGCGATGAGCAGGATGTCGTCGCGGCCCATTTCACGTACCTTATCAAAACCGGCCTTGGCGCCCGGAACGGCCTGGCACATTACGATGGCCTTCACATCGGGATCGGAGGCGAAAGCAACGATCTTGGAAACGGTGGTTTCCATTTCGGACATGAAGTTGTCCGGATAGGTATCGGTAACGATATGCTCGGCGCCATAGGTGGCGATGGCCTTCTCAGCAGCGCGGAACTCTTCCTCGCCCTGGGAAACGGTCCCGGTGAGGATGGCGATCTTCCAGTTGTCGGAGCTTTCGGCAACGGCAGCGGTGGAGATCAGGGAGAGCAGCATGGCCAGGGCCAAAACAGCACTCAGCAGCTTTTTCATGATGATTTCCTCCTTGTTCCATGTGTGTTTCCTTAGGGGTTATCCAGCTCACGCCGCGCGGGATGCTGAGATGGAATGCATAAAGTATACCATAAAAAATCCAAAAAAGGCAAATATCAAATTGTTCCTCCCCGACTTCCAAAAAATCGCAAAAAGCGTTGTATCGCAAAGGAAAGCCTTATGCCTAGGCCATTTTCCGGCTTTTCAAAAAACAGAGGAAAAACATAGCGTATGCAAAACCATACTTTCGCGTACTGCATTTTTCAAAAATTGATATTGCATTTTTGCTGCATATGAAGTATGATAAACAGTGCGGGCCCGTCCCGCCCCAAAAATGAAACAGCAAACAAACGTGTTGCGAGGGAACTGCAAAGTTGAAAAAGGCCAGCGCCTGACCTCTTGACCTGTCGGCCAATACCGGCGTAGGGAAGCAATTTCTTACGCCGCGCGCGTTTGAAAGAGCTTCCCGTTCGATGGGGAAGCTCTTGTTTTTTGCTGGAATCAAAGGAGGAATCGTAACATGAACCCTCTGCGCGACGCCTTACGCGCCGCCCGGCCCCTGTGGGCGGCCTGTCTGCGCACGCCCTTTGTGCAAGGGCTTTGCAACGCCACGCTGCCCATGCGCGCCTTCCGCGGCTATCTTTTGCAGGACAGCCTGTACCTGCAAACCTATGCCCGCGTATGGGGCGCGGCCATCTTTCTATCCCCTACACAGCGGAAAATGCGGCTGCATTACACCGTGCTGCGCTTTGTTACCCAGCGTCACAGCGCCGTGCGCCTATGTTGGCTTGACCGCTTTGGCATGACGGACGCGCAGGTGGAGCGCCTCACTCCCTGGCCCGTCTTTCGCGCCTATGGCGATTTTCTGATGGACACGGCGCGCGGGGGAAGCCTGCCCCGCCTGATGATGGCGGCGCTGCCCTGCATGCTTGGCTACGCCTATGTGTTCCGGGCGGTGGCGGCCTCCCCGGCCGCGCTGCGCTCGCCCTACCGCGATTACATTCTCGATCACACCGAGCCTGGCTATCTGGAGGACTGCCGGCGGCTGAGCGCCTATACGGCCCGCCTATGCGCGGCCTGCGCGCCGCGGCAGCAGCGTGCGTTAAACGCGCTGTTTCTCAGGGCCAGCGCCTATGAGCTGCAATGCTGGCGCCGCGCGTCGCGCGGCCTGGCGGCAGATGGACATAAGGAGGAAAACAACCTATGAAACGCGTACTCACCATTGCGGGTTCGGATTGCAGCGGCGGCGCGGGCGTGCAGGCCGATTTGAAAACCTTCTGCGCCCACGGCGTATACGGCATGAGCGTCATCGTGTCCGTTGTGGCGGAAAACACCCGCCGCGTGCTGGATGTGCAGGACGTCCGGCCCGATTTGATTCTGAAGCAGTTGGACGCGGTATTTGAGGATATCGGCGCGGACGCGGTAAAGGTGGGCATGCTCTCCACACCGCGCTGCATGCGCGCCGTGGCGCAGGGGCTTGCTTGCCGTCGTCCGCCCCATATCGTCATCGATCCGGTGATGTTTGCCAAAAACGGCGCGCCCCTGATGCAGCCAGACGCTGTGGAGCCCTTTATCCGCCACATCCTTCCTCTGGCGGATGTGCTCACGCCCAACATTCCCGAGGCGGAGCGTTTAACCGGCCTGCGCATCCGGGATACGGTGGATATGGAGCGCGCCGCCCGCGCCCTATCCGCCATGGGCTGCCGGGCCGTTGTGCTCAAGGGCGGCCACGGCAGCGCGGATGCCACGGACGTGCTGTTTGATGGGAAAGCCCTCCACTATTACAGCGTGCCGCGCATCGCCACGCGCAACACCCACGGCACGGGCTGCACCTTTTCCGCGGCCATAGCGGCGGGACTGGCCAACGGCCTTTCCCTGCCCCAGGCGGTGGAACGCGCCAAGGGCTACGTAACCTCCGCTATCGCGCACGCTCTGCCGCTTGGCAAGGGCTGCGGGCCTACCCATCACCTGTACGAGCTGTACCGGCAAGCGGGGTGGAACGTATGAGGCCCGACGTAACCCTATGCCTGGTTACGGACAGGCGCGCCCTGCGCGGCGTGTCCCTGCCCGAGGCGGTTTCCCAGGCGCTGCGCGGTGGCTGCACCATGGTGCAGCTGCGTGAAAAGGCCGCCGCTACCCGTACCTTTTACGCACTTGCAAGGCAGGTTAAGGCGGTCACGGACGCATGGCGCGTGCCCCTCATCATTAACGACCGGGCGGATGTGGCGCTGGCCGTTGGCGCGGCGGGCCTGCACATCGGCCAGAGCGACCTGCCGTTGCGCGCCGCGCGCAGGCTTCTGCCCAATGCCCTGATAGGCGTATCCGTAACCACCGTGGAGGAGGCGCTCACAGCCGCCGGGGCGGGCGCGGACTATTTGGGCGTGGGCGCGATGTTTCCCTCAACCACAAAGCCCGACGCGGCGGCTGTTTCTCTTGAAACGCTGCGCCGCATCCGCCTGGCAACCGGCCTGCCCCTGCTGGCAATTGGCGGCGTGAAGGCCGCGAACGCGCCCCTCCTGCGCGCCATGGGCGCTGACGGCATGGCCCCCATTTCGGCCATTCTGGCCCAGCCGGATATCGCGTTGGCCGCCCACCGCATCCGGGAGCGCTTTCTATGCGCGGAGCCGCCGTCCCGCTAGCGCATCCTTCCCAAAATAGATGGATGGTTTTCCTCGTTTTCAGCGTCTAAGCAGATGGAAACAGACCGGGCCCGGTCGCTACACAAGGGAGGTGAACCGATGGAGCAAGCCGCTATGGCCTGTGAAACGGTGGACGAACAAATCAGGCGCATGATAACGCAGTACGGCGACACGCTCCTGCGCATGTGCTGCTTGCAGCTGCGCGACGCCCAGCTGGCCGAGGACGCGGTGCAGGAAACCTTTTTCAAGGCTTATCAAAGCATCGCGGGCTTCCGGGGAGAGTGCGGCGAAAAAACGTGGCTGATGCGCATCGCCATCAACGTATGCCGCGACTACCAACGCAAGTCCTGGTTCAAATGGGTGGATCGCCGCGTGCCTGTGGAGGAAATGACCCTCACGGGCGACCAGCCGCCAAGCCCACGGGATGATACGGTGCTCCGCGAGGTGATGCGCCTGCCCGCCAGGGACCGCGAAGTCGTGCTTTTGCGCTACTACCAGGACATGAAGCTTGGCGAAATCAGCAAGGCGCTGGGCGTTCCGGAGGGCACCGTAACCTCTCGCCTGAACCGTGCCCGCGCCAGGCTGCGCGCCCGTCTGGAAGGATGGTATTTTGAATGAAGCAGATGAAACAAATCATAGATAGCCGCCTGTCCCATATGACCGTTCAGGGCCGCGAGGCCGATCTGCTGCGCGCCGTCCGCGCCCGCGCAAATCCGTCCCGCGCCGCCGGGCGGGCGCGCAGGCCCGCGCTGCTGGCGGCGGCGCTGCTCATTGCGCTGGCCGCGGCCACCGCCGTGGCCGTGGGGCTGAACCTGTCGCAGGACTACATGAGCCTTCGCGCCGCAAAGCAGGCCGTCATCCAGCAATACGGGCTGAGCGCCCGCAGCATCGAAATGTTCGCGGCTAAGGAAACGCAAACCGGCGCGGAGCGCGCCTTTACCTTCACGCCCCATATGGAAATCGAGGCCATGGGCGTGTATACCGTAACCTTCCGCAACGGCCAGGCGGTTGCAGCCTGGTCGCATGACGGCACGGACCCCTCCGTCTATGCGGACGGCTCGCTGGAATCCGCCGTATGGGGCCCAAAGCAGATAGAAGCCTATATGGATTTGCGCGAGGAGGAATACCGCGCCAGCATGGCGGAGCCGGCGGAAACGCCCAGTTTCCCCGCTTCCGAGCCCACCGTGTTTGAGGGCGCGCGCATGGATACGTCCGCGGCTGTGGAAACGGCCAATCAGGCCCTGCGCGAGCAGCGCGGCTTCAGCGAAAGCAGCCTGGAGCTGTTCCATACCAACGCGCGCTACGACGGCGCTACCGGCCTGTGGACGACTGTGTATTCCGGAACTCCGGACTACGCCTGGCAGGAGCTTTACGAGGGCCGTCTGGGCGAATACACCGTCACCCTTTCGGATGCGGACGGCAGCGTGCAAAGCATAACCTGGTCGCTGGACGGCGTGGACAACAACGCCTACGCCCACGAAACCTGGGGCCAGGCCAAGGCCTATGGCGGCGAAACGCTGAATTGGGCCGCCGAGCTGTGGCACGCCCGCAAGGCCATCCTTTCCAGGTACGATGAGGGCGGCGAATGGCCCGTATCCGTGGAGGACAACGCCGCCTGCGACGCTCTGATGCTCGCCGCGGGCTTCCCCGCCCAGCCCTATTATAACCATGTGCTGCCCGAGCCGGGCGACCTCACCCTTGAGCAGGCGCAGGAGCTATTCTTCCAGGCCATCAACACCGAGTTTGGCGTAACCCGCGAGGTGTTTGACGCAAGCGTTTACGCCTACGCCGATCTCACCCAGCAGGCCGACTGCCGCGAATGGTATTTCTGGCTGCAAAGCAACAGCGAGCTGTGCTCCTGGAGCGTTACCCTGAACGCCCAAACCGGCGAAATTCTCAGGCTGTATGTGGATCCGCTGGCTTCCAGCAACGGCTGATACAAGGGCAGGGGAGGCGGCGCAGCCATCCTCCCCCGTCCCAGAGGGGAGGGCGACCCTGGCGGGCTGCGCCTCCTCTTTTGCTTTGGTTTCGCGTGCGCGGGGGGAGGCCGATGGTGCTTGTGCGGCAACCAGCCCGCTCCGCTAGGGCCAGAGGGGCCAGGGGGGATTTCGATTTCCCCCCTTAGTTGCCCTCCCCTAACCCCCTTGAAACGACCAGGGGTAAACCCCTGGACCCCCGCCGGGCGAGGCTTGAGAGCATAAAGCCCTGCGCCCACAATACGTATCTGTAAAACCCGGAGCGTAACTCTACCCCAACCCGCGCCCGCAAGGCCAATCTAAAAAACCCGGAGCCAAACGCACAAGAGCGGCAATAGCAAGCGCAGGCAAAA
>JALEIQ010000339.1 GCA_022769795.1 Clostridiales bacterium | reverse complement strand
CCCCCCAAACCGGCTACAATGAAAAGGGAACCCAATCCGCCCCAGGGAATCAAGCGTGTCAAAGGAACCGGCTGAAACACGCCCGGCCTCGCACGGCACATAAGGAGCGTACGCAATGAAACAACCGCTAACCATCGCAGTCGCCGGTACCGGCTATGTAGGCCTTTCCCTCGCCACGCTGCTTGCGCAGCACCACCATGTCACGGCGGTGGACATCGTGCCTGAAAAGGTGGAAATGATCAACCGCGGGCAGTCCCCCATCCAGGATGAATATATCGAAGCGTACCTGGCGGAGAAGGAGCTGGATCTTACCGCCACGCTGGATGGCGACGGGGCCTACCGGGACGCGGATTTCGTGGTGATTGCCGCACCCACCAATTACGACAGCCAGCGCAATTATTTTGATACCTCGGCGGTGGAAAGCGTCATCCGGCAGATAATGGCCGTAAATCCCGACGCTGTCATGGTGATTAAGTCCACCGTTCCGGTGGGCTATACCCAAAGCATCCGGGAAAAGCTTCACAGCCGCAATATCCTCTTTAGCCCGGAGTTCCTGCGGGAGAGCAAGGCGCTGTATGATAACCTCTACCCCAGCCGCATTATCGTGGGCGCCGACCTGGACGACAGCCGGCTGACGGAGGCGGCCCATACCTTCGCGGCGCTGCTTCAGGAGGGGGCCGTTAAGAAGGATGTAGACACCCTCATTATGGGCTTTACCGAGGCCGAGGCCGTAAAGCTGTTCGCCAATACCTATCTGGCGCTGCGCGTGAGCTACTTTAACGAGCTGGATACCTATGCCGAAATGAAGGGCCTGGACAGCGGAAAGATCATCCAGGGGGTATGCCTGGATCCGCGCATCGGCAATTTCTATAATAACCCCTCCTTTGGCTACGGCGGATATTGCCTGCCGAAGGATACCAAGCAGCTTCTGGCGAATTATAAGGATGTGCCCGAAAACCTGATCGAGGCGATTGTGGAGGCCAACCGCACCCGCAAGGATTTTATCTCCGACCGCGTGCTGCAAAAGGCGGGCTACTATACCGGCAGCAGCGAATGGAACGCCTCGCGCGAAAAGAAGGTCACCATCGGCGTGTACCGGCTTACGATGAAGGCGGGCAGCGA
>JALEIQ010000162.1 GCA_022769795.1 Clostridiales bacterium | reverse complement strand
AATTCCTGATTCAGAACCTGTATTCCGATATTTTGGAGGAGGATATCGACTCCTTCCGCCGCCGCCTCAACCGCATTGGCGATTGCGTGCTGGTTGTGGGCGATTTGAGCCTGGTGAAGGTGCACGTGCACACCAACGAGCCCGGCAAGGCGCTGGAATACGGCCTGAGCCTGGGCGAGCTTGTGAACCTGAAGATTGAAAACATGGTGCAGCAGCGCCGCGATAACCAGGCCGCCGCGCAACAGAAGGCGGAGGAGGAAACGCCCGTTAAGGATTACGGCATGGTGGCCGTATCGCTGGGCGAGGGCTTCAACCGCATTTTTGCCGACCTGACGGTGGATCAGGTGGTGGAAGGCGGGCAGACCATGAACCCCAGCATCGAGGATCTATCCGAGGCGATTGAAAAGACGCATGCCAAGACGGTTTTCGTGCTGCCCAACAATGGCAACGTGATTTTGGCGGCGCAGCAGGCCGCGGAGCTTTGCGAGGATAAGAAGGTTCTTGTGATTCCCACCAAGAACGTGGCCATGGGCATTGCCGCCGCGGTGGCCTTCCAGCCCGAGCAATCCCCGGAGGATAACGCCGCCCACATGGATGCGGCCGCGCAGCGCGTGCGCACCGGCACCGTGACCTATGCCGTGCGCGATACGGATCTTGACGATCTTCACATCAAGCAGGGGGATATCATCGGCCTGTACAATGGACAGATTCACACCGTGGGCAGCAGCGTGCATGACGTGACCCGCGACCTGATGAAGGCCATCGTGACCGATGACGACGAGCTGATTACCGTGTACTACGGCAAGGATACCGCCGAGGCGGACGCGCAGGCGCTTACCGACGAGCTGGCCGGTATTTATGACGATTGCGATGTGGAGATGCAGATGGGCGGCCAGCCGCTGTACTATTATCTGGTATCTGTGGAGTGAGCATGGAGCTTTCCGATATTAAAGGCATTGGCAAAACAAGATTGGCGGCCTTACACGCAGCGGGCATCTGCTCGTTGCGTGATCTTTTATATGCGGTACCTTACAAGTACCGGGATTTGAGCCGCCTGAGCACCGTGGCGCAGGCGCGGGCGGGCGAGCGCGTATGCCTGGAGCTGGTGCGCGAGGGCGAGGCAAAGCTGAGCCGCCACGGCAAGCTAAGCCGCGTGACCTGCGCCTTCAGCGACGCCACGGGGCGTATTACGGCCTGCTGGTTCAACCAGCCCTGGATGCGCGAGAACATGAACCGCCATACGCGGCTTACGCTGTACGGCCAGGTGGAGGCGGGCGGGGGGCATAAACGCCTTATGAACCCCAGCGTCGAAACGCAGCGGCGCATCCTGCCGGTGTACAGGCCCATGGAAGGCGTGCCGCAGAGGGTGCATGCCGCCGCCGTGCAGCAGGCGCTTGAATGGGCGGAGGAGCTGTGCCCGGAAACGCTGCCCGAGGAGCTATGCAGGCGGCACGGGCTGATTTCGTGCGCCGGGGCCATTCGCGCGCTGCATGCGCCGCGCAGCATGGAGGAGGCCGGCAGCGCGCAGCGCCGCTTTGCCTTTGAGCAGATGCTTATGTACCAGGCGGCCATCCGCCTTGTGCGAGATGTGCGCAGGCAGGGCCCAGAGATGAGATTTGCGCCGGATGCGCCGGATTTGTTTTGGCGGGATATGCCCTTTGCGCCCACGGGAGCGCAAAGGCGCACGCTGGGAGAGATTGCGCGGGACATGGCGGGTAAGCGCGCGATGGCGCGCATGGTGCAGGGCGATGTGGGAAGCGGAAAAACGGCCGTCGCTATGGGAGCGATGCTCCTATGCGCGCAGGCGGGCTATCAAAGCGCCCTGATGGCGCCCACTGAAATTTTGGCGCGGCAGCATTACAAGAGCATGCGCGCGTTTTTTGAGGCGCATGGCTTTGGCTGCGGCCTGCTGGTTGGCGGCATGCCCGCCAGGGAGCGGCGCGCGGCGCTTGCCAAAATCGCGGCGGGGGAATGGAAGGCTGTAATCGGCACGCATGCGCTGATCAGCGAGGGCGTAAGGTACCAAGGGCTGGGCCTGTGTATCACGGACGAGCAGCATCGCTTTGGCGTGGCGCAGCGCACCGCGCTTTTGAACAAGGGGGCGGAGGGGGAGCGCGCGCCGCATCTGCTGGTGATGAGCGCAACGCCCATTCCCCGTTCGCTGGCCCTGGTCATGTTTGGGGATTTGGATTTATCCATTATCGACGAGCTCCCGCCCGGACGGCAGCCGGTGACCACGCGCATTGTGAGCGAGGAAAAGCGCGAAGCCATGTACGGCTTTTTGCGAAAGGAGCTTGAGGCGGGGCGGCAGGCCTACGTCGTTTGCCCGCTTGTGGAGGAAAGCGAGAACGCGGACAGCCTGAAGGCGGCCAAGGCGCATGCGCTGGAGCTGCAAAGCGGGGCGCTGCGCGGCCTGCGCGTGGGTCTTACCTATGGCAGCCAGCCTGCCGCAGAAAAGGCGGAAACGCTGGAAGCCTTTGCTGCCGGAGCGCTGGATGTGCTTGTGGCCACCACGGTGATCGAGGTGGGCGTAAACGTGCCCAACGCGTCCATGATGATTATTGAGGATGCGGATCATTACGGGCTGGCGCAGCTCCATCAGCTGCGCGGACGCGTGGGGCGCGGCGTGGCGCAAAGCTGGTGCTTCCTGCTGGCGCAGCCAAACGAGCGCCTTCGGGCGCTTGTACGCACCAACGACGGCTTTGAAATCTCCCGGGTGGATTTGGAGCAGCGCGGCCCGGGCGAGCTGCTGGGCACGCGGCAGCATGGCGAGGCGCTTCTGCCCGGCGGCTCCGCGGCCTTTGGAAGCATGCAGCTGCTCTATGAGGCGGCCCAGTGCGCCGAAACGCTGCAAAGCGACCCGGCCTACCGGCAGGAATGGCAGCAGGTGGCCGCGCAGGCCGCAACGCTGGTTCAGCGGCTTAACGAGCGCGTATCCATCAGCTAGGACGCATTGAAAACGCGCGCCGGACGCGGTACAATAGAACCTGAAAAATCAGGATGTTGGAGGCAACGGAATGCATATTGTGCTCTATCAGCCCGAAATTCCACAAAACACGGGGAACATCGCCCGCACCTGCGCGGCCACGGGCAGCATGCTGCACCTGATTAAGCCGCTTGGCTTTTCATTGGAGGACAAGTACCTGAAGCGAGCCGGATTGGACTATTGGAAGATGATGGAATACCGCGTGTACGAGGATTTTGAGCAGCTTATGCGGGCCTGGCCCGATGCGAAGATGCATTTTCTTTCCACGAAGGCGCCGCGCGGATATACGGAAACGGCCTATGGTAAGGATGATTTTTTGGTGTTTGGGTGCGAAACGCGAGGCCTGCCGGAAAGCCTGCTTACGCGGGTATATGACCGCTGCGTGCGCATTCCCATGGTCCCGGGGGCGCGAAGCCTGAATTTAAGCAATTCTGTGGCGATTGTGCTTTACGAGGCGCTCAGGCAGCAGAGCTTTGCGGGCATGCAGGCCAGCGGGAGCCTGACTGGGCGCGAGGACGAGAGCGCGCCCTGGATGGATTATGTATAACGGTTCGTTAGCTTGGCGGAAAGGAAGTGGGAGATATGACCCCAAAGCGGCGGCGCTACCGGCAGCAATGGGATGAAGCTGATGAAATGGAGTTGGGCGACGTGCTGGAGCCCGAAGAGGAGCCGGACTTGAACCAGCTCTATGAGGACGGCGCAGAGGCCTATGAAGCGGATGAATATGACTATTCGGACGAGCACGAGGCGATTGACAACGGCGTTCGTTTTAAGGTTGCCATGGGCTTATTTGACACCGTGAGCATTTTGATAGGCGTGCTGGCGATACTGGTGCTGGTTGCGATACTGGTAACGCTGGTGAACTGGCTCGCGGCGGATATTGAACACTCCGTGCTGCTGATGCAAAGCGGGCTGCAATAGCCTGGGAAAGAGGAAAGCATGCGTATTTCATGGGAGCAGCTAAGCCAGAATATAGAATGCTGCGAGCAATGCGGGCTACATGTCGGCTGCACGCGCAAGGTGCCTGGACAGGGCGATCCGCACGCGCCGCTAATGCTGATCGGCGAGGGCCCGGGCGAGCAGGAGGACAGGCAGGGACTTGCGTTCGTGGGCCCCGCCGGGCAGCTGCTTACCAAAATGCTGGCGGCCATTCGGCTGCCGCGCGAGCGCGTGTACATGTGCAATGTGGTGAAATGCCGCCCTCCGCATAACCGCCAGCCTACCCCGGAGGAGATGCAGGCGTGCCTAGGACACCTGCGCGCGCAGGCGGCGCTGGTAAAGCCCAAGGTTATCCTTCTGCTGGGCGCGACGGCGCTCAGGGCTGTGCTGGGCGAGGACAAGCGCATTACCCGCTGCCGAGGACAGTGGTTTGAAAGCAAGGGCGTACATATTCTTGCCACGTATCATCCCTCCGCGCTTTTGCGCGACCCCGCCAAAAAGCGCGACGCCTGGGAGGATCTCAAGCGCCTTAGGCGGCGGCTGGAGGAGCTGGGGCTTTATGCCGACCTGTTGAAGGAGGATGCCAAATGAGGGCGATGGAGCGCTTCCAAAAAGAATGCGCCGCTTTTTTCGATCAACTGAGCATAGAGGGGCAAAAGCCCCTCGTTTTTGGCGACGGGCCTGAGCGGAGTCCGGTGCTGATGCTGGTGGGCGAGGCTCCCGGCGAGCAGGAAGCCCTGCTGGGCAAGCCCTTTGTGGGCAAGGCGGGCAAAAACCTGGATGGCTTCCTGCAGGCGGTTGGGCTGCGGCGCGAGGAAATCTACATCACAAACGTGGTGAAGGTACGGCCCACCAAAACAAGCGCCGCCGGGCGTGTGGTCAACCGTCCGCCAAGCCGGGAGGAAAAGGCGCTGTTTACGCCCTGGCTGATGCGCGAGGTTGACCTGGTGCGGCCGGACGCGCTGGTAACGCTGGGAAACGTGGCGTTGCAAGCCTTTGTGCATGAAAATATCGGAAGCGTTCACGGTTCGTGGCGGCGCGCGGTAATCACCCCGCCGGACGGAGCGGCTTTTACGCTGCCGCTGTTTGCGCTGTATCATCCCGCGTCGGTGATCTACAACGGGTCGCTCAAGGAGGTATACGCGCGCGATTTGGAGGCTCTGTCGCAATCCCTGCATGCGAAAACAGACGCGCCAGCTGACATTTGAGCGCGCGGAATGGATGCTGTGGCCTGCTATGGCAGACAGAAAGGCTGCCCTGTGATAGGATACCATCGAAGGCGGCGGAGGGTTTCAGCCGCCCATACAGGAGGGGATTATCCATGGAACTGCTGCTTGCAAATTTGCCGATCTTTGTCTGCTTCCTGCTGGGACTGGGGCTACTGATCGTCGAGGTATTTATGCCGGGCTTTGGCCTGCCTGGAATATCCGGCATTATCCTGGAGGTGGTGAGCATTGTGTTCACCTACCTATGGCACGGCGGGCTGGCCGCCCTGGGCATGACGCTGGTGATTCTGGCGGTCGTCGCCATTGTGATATCGCTGGCGCTGCGCTCGGTCAACAAGGGCAGACTGTCCAAATCGCCCATCATCCTGAACGACGCCGAAAACGCTGCCGACGGCTACGTGGCCACGCAGGATATGGAGGTTTTTCTGGGCAAGGAGGGCGTTACCACCACCGTGCTCAGGCCCACCGGAATGGCGGAGTTTGAGGGCGTGAAGCTAAACGTTGTGGCCGATGGGGAATACATTCCCAAGGATGTGCCCGTGCGCGTAGAGCGCGTGGAGGGCAGCCGCGTGGTGGTGCGCAAGATGCGCGTCGCCGGGTAAGGTCAATTTCTGCGTTCCGGATGCTGGCAAGGCCGGAATGGGAAGAATAGAGTTTTAAGGAGGAATCATCGGTGTCTGCTCAATCGCTGTTTTTATCGTTGCTGGCCAATAACCTTGGCTTCCGGGAAATGTCCAATTCCAGCGGCGCGGGTTCGCTGGTGTGGATCGTCGTGGCTATTGTGGTAGCCATCATCCTGGTGATTGTGTTCCTGCGCTTTGTGCCCGTGGGGCTGTGGATTACCTCGCTGGCGGCTGGCGTGCACATCAGCATTGGTTCGCTGGTAGGCATGCGCCTGCGCCGCATCCAGCCCAAGCGGCTGGTGGAGCCCTTGATTAAGGCGCGCAAGGCGGGCCTTGACATGACCCTTTCCAAGCTGGAAACGCACTATTTGGCAGGCGGCAACGTGGATCGTGTGATTAACGCGCTGATTGCCGCGCAGCGCTCCAACATTGAGATGCCCTTTGAAAAGGCGTCGGCCATCGACCTGGCTGGCCGCGACGTGCTGCAGGCCGTGCAGATGAGCGTAACCCCCAAGGTGATTGAAACGCCCGTGGTGGCGGCCATCGCCAAGGACGGCATCGAGCTGCGCGCCAAGGCCCGCGTGACGGTGCGCACCAACATTGAGCGCCTGGTCGGCGGCGCTGGCGAGGAAACCATTATCGCCCGCGTTGGCGAGGGCATTGTAACCACCGTAGGCTCAAGTGAAACCCACAAGCAGGTGCTGGAGAACCCGGATCTGATCAGCCAGACGGTGCTGAACAAGGGCCTGGACGCCGGTACCGCGTATGAGATTTTGTCCATCGATATCGCGGATGTGGATGTGGGCCGCAACGTGGGCGCTCAGCTGCAAATGGATCAGGCGGAGGCGGATCGCCGCATTGCGCAGGCGCGCGCCGAGGAACGCCGCGCCATGGCCGTTGCGCATGAGCAGGAAATGAAGGCGGCTGTTCAGGAAATGCGCGCCCGGGTGGTGGAGGCCGAGGCGGAGGTCCCCAAGGCTATGGCCGCCGCGCTGCGCGAGGGCAAGCTGGGCGTGATGGACTACTATCAGCTCAAGAATGTAGAGGCCGATACCAGCATGCGCGAGGGTATCGCCAGGGCGAGCGCGCCCGCCTCTAACGCGGGCGTTCCCGAGGGCAAGAAGTAACGGGAAGCGCGCGGCCGCTTTCGGGCGGCCGCGCGGCCCCCTGAAATGGGAGGTAAGGCACGCATGGAAGGCTTAATTGGTTTGCTGATCCTGTTTTGGATTATGAAAGCCGTTGTGGGAAAGAGCAAGCGCGTGGCTGGAACTGCCCGGCATACAAAGAAAAAGCCGCTGCATGAGGAAAGCCTGTCCGCCGCCGCGCACAGAGCGGAGCGGGCGGCCCGCATACAGGAGGAAATACAGCGCCGCCAGCACAAGCGTGCCGCCGAAGCCGCGCATGCCAAGCCGGAACCCAGGCAGACGGTCATGGACGAGGCGACGAGCGAGGGCTTCTCCGCCTACCGCCCCCTTCAGCACCGCATGGCGCAGGTTTCCAGCCATATGGACTACGAAGGCAGCCTGGGCGGCGGATCCACCGAGGGCGTTGACACGTGCGACCCGGAGCTGGAGCATGGCGTTCACTGGCAGCCGGAGGCGGACAGCGTGTACGCGGGGGAAATTGGCAGCGAAACGTTGATAGACCTAAGCCCTCGCGCGATGATGCAGGGCGTTGTAATGAGCGAAATTCTAACCCGCCCCGCGCGGCGCGTGCGGCGCTGACACGCAAAAGAGAGGAAGAAAAAACGGTATGGAGGAACTGCGCGTACTGATTGCAGATGATGACGCCGGAATGCGCAGCGTAATGCGCAAGATCATTGCCAAGGTGGAAGGCTTCGCCCTGGTTGCCGAGGCGGGCGATGGGCGCACGGCGATTGAGCTTGTGGAAAAGCTGAAGCCCAATGTGGTATTTCTGGATGTGGAAATGCCTGAGATGAGCGGCGTGGAATGCGCGCGGGCCATTCAGGATATGAACCCCGCCATCATCATCATTTTTGCAACGGCGCACGATACCTATATGGGCGATGCCTTTGAGGTGTACGCTTTTGACTATCTGGTGAAGCCCTTTAAGGTGGAGCGTGTGATCCAAACGCTGGAACGCGCGCGCGACCGGCTGGGGCAGCGCGGGGAAAAGCCCGCGGACACGCCGGTCAGGCGCGGCCCGGCCTGCGCGGTGGAGGGCAGGCTGATGCTGCGCCACCGCGAGGGCGTAACCTTTATCGACCTGCGGGATATCCTGCTGGTGCAGCGGGAGGATCGCTCCACGGTGCTCTATACAGCGGATGGCGAGCGGTACGTGACGGGCGATTCCCTGGCCGAAATGGAGGAGCGCCTCAACAGCGACGCGTTTTTCCGCTGCCACAAGAGCTACATCATCAACCTGAACCATATCAAGGACATCACGCCTTATGGCCGCTGGACCTATGTGGTGCGGCTGGAGGGCACCAAGCATGACGCGCTGATTACGCACGAAAAATATGAGGAGCTGGAACGGATGTTCCGCTGATAAAGACAAAAAGCAGGCTGCGCATGCCCGGAAGGGCGGCGCGGCCTTATACTATGCTACCTGGAAACGCTAATGGCACGCACAGCCCTATAGCCTGCCAGTGCGGAAGCGTTCAATTAATTCAAAGGCGATGCTGGCGGTATGCTTGCGGGGTTCCAGCTCGCTTCGGGAAAACCAGCGCGCGTCGGCAAGCTCGCTGCGCTGCAAAACGATGCTTTCGCCGCCCGTGGCCTCGGCGTGAAAAGCAAACATCTGCGAACCGCTCACGCCCCAGGGCTGATTGCCCAGGTAGCGGAGGCTGCGCAGGCTGAGGCCCACCTCCTCCTTTACCTCGCGGCGGACGGCATGCTCCAGCGTTTCGCCCACCTCCACATAGCCGGAGATCAGGGCGTAATGCCGGAAGCTGCTGCGCGCGTTGCGGGCCAGCAGAATGCGGTCGCCATCGGTAATGGCCACGATCACCGCCGGGGCGATGGCGGGATACAGCGTCTGGCCGCAGCGCTCGCAGCGCAGAGCGCGTTCATCGCGCGCAGGCGCGAGCCTGCCACCGCAGCAGCCGCAATAGCGGTTGCGCTGATACCAGCTCCATAGATGCCAGCAGGAGGCGATGCGGCCGCCCAGCGCATAGGGAAGGGTGCGAAAAACGCTCAGGTCGTGAAAGCAAAGCGGATCAGAAACGGTAAATTCAAAGGGGAGAAAGGGATGCGGGCTGAACACGGCGGTAGCTCCGGCGTGAGCCAGCTCGAAGGGAATAAACCCCTCGGGCAGCAGGGCTTGTACCTGTGTCCAGGTGGGCAGCGCTGCGGCTTCCCCCTCCCCGGCAAGCAATACGCGACCGTCTTGGAAACAGCAGAACAGACTTTCTGGGTGGGGCGCTATGCCCAGCGGCTGTACGGAGAAATCCGGCTCGCCCAAAATCATCAAGGAAAGGCCCCCTTTTTGGCGGAAATACCCATCCATCTTACCGCAAATTCCCGTGTTGTCAATGCTTTTGCTTGCCAAGGCGGCCCGGGTGTGCTATCCTATCAGATGAAAAGCTTATGTAAAAGAGGTGGCCGCCGTGAGCCGTGCCGCGTGGAAATGGAGGCGCTCCCTGCCGTGGATTGCGTGCCTGTGCGCTGTTGTGGGCTGCGCCATGGCGGCGTACACCTGGCTGCATGAGGCGGATCGCTTTATGGCGGTGTACACGTTCTATGCCCAGCCGTCCGGCTACGAAACCGAGAAGGCGCCGCTGGAAGCGTCCCGCATGCTGGCGCGCGACTGCCGCGCGCTTGTACACACCGAGAGCTTTCGCACGGCGGTGCTGTCCTCGGGCGTGCGTAGCGACGGCCTGACCTATGTGGACGTGCGCGGCGTGGATGGCACCCATATGCTGGAGGTGTGCGCTGTGGGGCCGGACGCCGCCCTTGTGGCGGAGCTTGCCAATGCGGCTGGCCGTAGGCTGCTTGAGGAAGCGCCCGTGCTGTTTGGCGCGGGGGCTGTAAGGGAAATTGAGCCCGCCGTGCCGCCCAAGGCCGCATGCGCGCCCAACCGTCCGGCAAAGGTGCTTTGGGCGGTGTTGGCCGCGTTTGCGGCAGGCTCGCTCATGGGGCTTATTTGGGGCTCCGACAGGCGGCCCGTTGCGTTTGACGGTCCCGAGGCGGAGGAACTGCGCGCGCCCAGGCTGGGCGCGGTGGCGGATATACGCCGCGAGCAGAGCCGGTTTGAAAGGCGCGTACAAAAAAAGCACGAAACCGGCATGCTTTTGGATGGGATGGAACGTTTAGTCAGGGAGAACGTGCGCGCACTGGTTCTGCGGCTGCGAGGGCAAAGGGACGGAACCATCGTTGTTACGACGTTGCGCCGGGAGGACGGCGGGGCCGGGCTCACCGCGCTGCTGGCGGGCGAGCTGGCCAGGCAGGGCTTCCGCGTGATGGCGGTGGAGATGGACGGACGCGGCGCAAGCCTGGCGGGATTGCTTAACGCGGCCCCTCAGACCGATCTGCTGGATTATTTGAGAGGACGCGCGTCCCTTGCGGAAACCGCCGTTAAGACGAGGGACGGAACGCTGTGCTGTATCGATTGCCTGCACGCCGGGGAATCCATTGCCAGCATGGCTGCCACGCCTGCCTTCGCCGCGTTTTTGAAAAGCGCGCGCGCAAATTTTGACTATGTGCTTTTTCATGCCGCTTCGGTGGAAAATTGCGCGGACGCCGCGCTGCTGGGAACGCTGGCGGGACAGACGGTGCTGGCAGGACGGGATGGCGCGTATACGGTCGAGGACTGGAACGCCGCGGCGGATGAACTGCAAAGCGTTGTGCGCTGCCTGAGCGGCGTAGTGTTTACCCAGGTGCGGCCCAGCCGCTTTCGTATGTATGACTGAGTGCGCCGGTGAAGGAGGAATCCTGAAATGGATTTGCTAAAGACAATTTTGGTGTATATGTCCATGGTGTTTGCGGCCTCGGTGCAAAACGCGCCGGACCCCGCGGCGCTGCCCGCGTATAACCAGCCGACGCCCACGCCCTATGTGCAGGAGGCTACCAATACGCCCGCGCCCACGGCCACGCCCAAGCCCACCCCGGTGCCCACCATTGATATCACGCCCAATCCCGAGTATAAAACCATCCGTGTGGGCGACAATGGCGAGGATGTGCGCGCCATGCAGGAAAAGCTGGCCCAGTACGGCTATTATGAGGGCGAACTGGACGGGCGCTTCGGCAACCAGACGCGCCGCGCTGTGGAGGCTTTCCAGTACCAGCACGGGCTCAGTGTGGACGGCATCGCGGGTGAAAGAACCCTGACGGTGCTTTATGAGAGCGGCGAGGTACGCATGGCCCCCTCCAAGGAAACCCCCGCGCCGCAGGAAACCGCGAGCCTGCGCGCCGCGCTTACGCCTACGCCCCCGGCGGAGGAAACCGTGGCTCCGGCGGGAACCTTTGCCCCGGTGGAAACCGTCGCTCCCACGCAGGCGACCGCGCCTACCGAAAGCCCCGCGCCTACGTCCAGCCCCACCCCGACGGCTGCGCCCACGCAGACGCCCGTGCCGGAGTTTTTGCCCATGGAGGGCATGAGTATCCGTTTGGAGGGCGCTTCAGAGGCGCTTTCACTGCCTGCCGCGGATGGCGGCGAGGCGCGCGCGCTCGCTCCCTACGCCTATGGCGAGAGCCTGTATCTGCCGCTGCTGGAAATTTTGAAGGCGGCGGGAATCAACATTATTTCCTCCAGCACGGTGGAGGCGGACGAGTGTGCCTTTGTGCTCGGCGACGCGATTTACCGTCTGTCCTATACGGAGGATCAGGCCGGAAACCCCACAGGGCTGAAAGTCTTTAAGAACAATCAGCCCCAGGTGATGCCCGGGCGCGATATCCGCCGCGTGGAGGATGTGATTTATCTGCCCGCGGAATGCGTCGAAGGTCTGCTTGGCGTAACGGCGGTGGTGGACGAGGGCCAGAAGGCCGTGATTGTAACCCTGCCGCAGGCGGTGGAATAAGCATTTGGATTTGGCCCGTGGGAAAGCGCGTCTTTCTCACGGGCCTTTTTGCATGCGATAAAATCCCGGCAATGCCACGAATTGCATCGCTCAAAACCTTGACACACGGCGCTTTGGGTTTATAATAAGGGATAGCGCGCAGGCGCTGAATGCTCTTGCTTTTATAAGGATGCAGGAAGATGTGGAGGAAGAAGAAATGAATGTACAAATGAACCTTTCCAAAACCCTGAAGGCCAAGCCCATCGATGAAAGCAAGCTGGGATTTGGACGCCTGTTTACCGATCATATGCTGAAGATTAACTACACCGAGGGCAAGGGCTGGCACGACGCCCGCATCGAGCCCTATGGCAATATTTCGCTGGATCCGGCCTGCCAGGTGCTGCACTACGGCCAGGAGATCTTTGAGGGCCTCAAGTGCTATCGCACCCCCACGGGGGAGTTTAACCTGTTCCGTCCCCGCGCCAACTTTGAGCGCATGGCGCGCAGCGCGGAGCGCATGGGCATGGCCCCCCTGCCTGTGGAGGACGGCCTGGAAACCCTGCTGGCGCTTTTGAACGTGGAAAAGGAATGGACGCCGCATCAGGAGGGAACCTCCCTGTATATTCGGCCCACGATGATTGCGCTGGACAGCTATTTGGGCGTTTCCACCTCCAGCACGTATCTGTATTATGTGATTTTGTCGCCCTCCGGCGCGTACTATGCTTCCGGGCTTGCGCCCGTTGGCATCTACGTGGAGGATTCCTACGTGCGCGCGGTGCGCGGCGGCATTGGCTTTGCCAAAACGGGCGGCAATTACGCGGCCAGCATTCTGGCCGGTATGAACGCCAAGCACATCGGCTATGCGCAGGTTCTGTGGCTGGACGGCGTGGAGCAGCGCTACATTGAAGAAGTGGGCGCGATGAACATGATGTTTGTCTATGAGGACAAGAAGATTGTGACGCCCGCCCTGAACGGCAGCATCCTGCCCGGAATCACCCGTGACAGCGTGCTCAAGCTTGGCAAGCATATGGGCCTGGAAACCGAGGAAACCCGTATGGATATCCATGACGTGATCGCTGATATCAAAGCCGGCAGGATTACCGAGGCGTTTGGCACGGGTACCGCGGCGGTGGTATCTCCGGTGAACAAGATCTGCTTCAAGGGCGAGGAAATCGGCATTGGCGACGGCGGCATCGGCCATATCACGCAGAAGCTGTACGATACGCTCACGGGCATTCAGTTTGGCAAGACGGACGACCCCATGGGCTGGGTTGTCAAGGTGAAGTGATCCCGGCTTCACCATAAGGGAAAGGAGGCATTCGTGTGCTCAGAGAAGGAACCCTTCATGCGGATTGGTGCGAGATGACCATGAGCATGATGCGCGAAAAGCAATTTGAGGCATGCGAACGTCGCCTGTTTGCTCATCCGGGCGTAGCCCTTTTTGCGCCGGAGGCCACGGAGGCGGATGCGCAGGCGCTTTTGGCTGGTTCGTTTGACGATGCGCACGGGGCCAGCACGCATGTGTTAGCAACGCTTGAACAGCTGCGGGCCGCGGTTATGGAGCGGCTGTCGGTGGAAGCCCTGTATATAAGCGTCGGCGAAATGCAGCTTTTGGAAAAGCTGCTGATTAACGAGGGCGAGCTGCTGCTTGGCGACTGGGATGATATCGGCGCTGCCGAGGCGCTGGTGAGCAGGCTGTGGTGCAGCTTCCATGCTGATGGCGACGATTGGACGCTGGTTTTGCCAAAAGCGCTGCATGAACCGCTTTTAACGGCAATCAGCGTGCCGGAAGCGCCTCAGGTGCGCGAGCGCCTGTTCCGTTATGACGCGACCATTCATGGGCTATTGTACATCGCGGGCCTGCTGCATTCCGCGCAGCCCATCGGCTTCTTTCTCCATGATGTGATGCGGCGTGAGGACGGCCTGGCGATGCAGATCGCGCGCCGATATTTGCAGGCTACCTTTGAATATGTAACGGACGCCAACGGCGATTTGATTTTGCTGCATCCCGGGCTGGCGGATCCCTACCGGCTGGTGGGCAGCCAAAACTCGGACGGTATTTTTACGCTGGAGCTATCGCAGGAGATGATTGCCGGCGGCATGAACGGCATCCTGCCGGAGGAGGAACCCCTGCACGAGGCCATGTGCGGGGCGCTCAACGGCGCGCTCAGGCTGGAATACGAGCTGGGCGAGGCGGCGGAGGATTTGCGCATGCTGGCCAAGCAGGGCGTGAGCCTGAAGGAGATGGAAGCCGTGATGGCCTCTATGCTTGCCGTGCTGCCCACTCCCGTGATGAAAAGCGCGTTGGAACGCCTGTACCAGTGCACGCCGCATTGGATGGGATTGAAGGCCTCTCTTGCTCATTGATAAAAAACATGAAGCTATATACGTTTACGATTCCCCAGAAGGCTCCGGGGGGCAGGTTGTTCGCCTATGCCCGCCGCATGCTGCCGGACGTGCCGGAATATGCGCTGCGCGAGGCGTTTCAAAAACGCGATGTAAAGCTGAATGGAAAGCGCGTGGATTTGAACGCCGCCATTGAGCCTGGCGCGGAGGTACGGATTTATGCGCGGGAAACGCAGTCCCAAAAGCCGCCGGTCGCGGTTGTGTATCAGGACGAAAACGTGCTTGTGGTTGTCAAGCCGGCGGGGGTGAGCTGCGAGCCCGACGCGAAGGGCGGAAAAACGCTCACGCAGCTTGTGCACGAGCAGCTTTTGGACGAGGATACGGACGCGCGCGAGCCGCTTTTGTGCCACCGCCTGGACAATCCCACAGAGGGCCTGATTGTGCTGGCCAGAACGCCCGAGGGGCAGGAAAGCCTGCAAAGCGCGTTTCGGGAGCGTAGAATCCATAAGGAATATACTTGCGTGGTGCGCGGAACACCCAACCCGGCGCATGCCGTGCTGGAAGCGTATTTGCAAAAGGACGCGCTTCGTTCTAAGGTGAAGGTGACGGCGCGCGCGGTGCCCGGGGCAAAGCGCATTGTAACGGAATACACGGTTTTGCAGCCCGGCGAATGCGCGCGGCTGCGCATCCTGCTACATACGGGACGCACGCATCAAATCCGGGCGCATTTGGCAAGCGTGGGCCATCCGCTGCTGGGCGACGACCTCTATGGTGACCGGGCGCTGAATAAACGCCTGAAAGCGCGCCGCCTCAGGCTGTGCGCGACGCAGCTTCGGTTTTCGCTGGAGGGAGGGCTGGCTTATCTGAACGAATATACGTTTAGCTGCGAACCATCGTTTTAATGGGAGAACGCTATGCATACCAATGAAATTGGGCTGATCGCCATGGACATGGATGGCACGCTGCTTGATTCCCACCAGCGCATCAGCCGGGAAAATTTGCGTGCGCTGAAACAGGCGCGCGCCCAGGGCGTCAGGCTGGCTATTTGCAGCGGCCGTCTGCCGGGGGACGTGGCCATCTTCCTGTTGGAAAACGGGCTTGAGGATTGCGCCATTCTATCGCTCAACGGCGCATACTGCCTGCGCAGACCGCTTGGGGAGGCCTTTGCCAACCACGTGCTGACGGATGCGGCGCTTGAGGCGGCCGTGCGCATTCTGCGGGATGCGCGCCTTACCTTTGGCTGCTTTGCGCAAAACAGACTGGCGATTTTTGAAGGCGCTATGTCCGTAGGGGATGAAACCTGGGGCACAAATACTACGGGGCCTTATGCGCCGGAATATCTCTATGGCGGCGCGGGCCTGGAAAAGGCGCGCCGGACGGGTGTGAATAAGCTGCTGTGCGTGGCGGGCGACGAAGCGGTTCTGGCGGATGTGCGCCACAGGCTTGAGGGCGTGGAAGGGTTGGATGTGACCAGCTCGTGGAAAATGAACTTGGAGCTGATGCCCGCGGGCGTGGGAAAGGGCAGCGCCGTGAAGGAGCTTGCCGAAAGCCTGGGGCTGACCGCGCGGCAGGTAATGGCCTTTGGCGATTATGACAACGACGAGAGCATGATCGCCTACGCGGGCCTGGGCGTGGCGATGGCAAACGCCACGCAGAGCGTGAAAAACGCCGCGAAGCTTATCACCCTCAGCAACGATGAAAACGGCGTGGCATGGGCTGTTGACCGCCGCGTGCTGCTTCGGCCCTGAGCCGGTTGTATACCAAAGAACGTTTCAACGACTGGTTGTTGGAGGAAAACCGCATATGAAACAAAATCTGCGGGCGCTGTGGGCGCTCGTGAAGGAAAACCGCGCGCTGTATCTTGGCGCGGTGTTGTGCACAGCATTGACGGTGGGAATCGGCTTTTTAACGCCGTTGGTGTTTTCGGAAACCATTGATGTCATCTTATCGGATGGGGCTAGCTTTATGCCCGAATGGCTCAAGGCGCCGGTGCGCGCGCTGGGCGGCCGCGCTTTTTTGCGCGCCAATTTGTGGATTGTGGCCGTCGCCATTGTGGCGCTGAACGTGCTAAACGGCGTGTTTTCCTATTACAAGGAACGCAACACTGCCGTCGCGGGTGAAAACATTGCCAAAAGCCTGCGCGAACGCCTGTACCGCCAGTTGAGCTACCTTTCGTTCAGCTACCATGTGCGCGCGGAAACCGGCGATTTGATTCAGCGCTGCACAAGCGACGTGGAAACCGTGCGGCGCTTCCTGTCCACGCAGCTGGTAGAGGCTGTGCGCGCCGTTTTGATGATGGCGTCCGCCTTTGCCATCCTGTTTCACCGCCATGCGCAAATCGCATTATACAGCCTGATTCTGGTGCCGGCGATGTGGGTGGGCTCTTATGTGTTTTTTACCAAAATAACAAAAAGCTTTCGCCTGAGCGATGAAAGCGAGGGCCGCATGAGCAATGTGCTGCAGGAAAACCTGACCGGCGTGCGCGTTGTGCGCGCCTTTGGCATGCAGCAGCGCGAAGTGGAAAAGTTTGACGCGGCAAGCATGGATTTTCGCAAAAAAACCTTCCGCCTCTACAATTATCTGGCGGTGTATTGGGGCAGTATGGACTGCGTTACCATGCTTCAAATCATGATTACGCTGCTGGTATGCGTATACAAGGCCATCGCGGGGGAAATCAGCGTGGGCACGCTGGTGGTGTTTACCAGCTATATTTCCATGCTGCTGTATCCCATTCGCCAGTTGGGCCGCATTTTGAGCGACGCGGGCAAAAGCGTGGTGGCCCTGGGCCGCATTCGCAACGTGCTGGAGGAGCAGGCCGAGCAGCCGGAGGAGGGCTCCCTTAGGCCGCCGCTGAACGGGGATATCGTATTTGACCACGTCAGCTTCAGCTATGAGGAGGGCAACCGGGTGCTTGACGGCCTGTGCATGACCATCCCCGCAGGAAAGACCGTGGCGCTTTTGGGCAACACGGGCAGCGGAAAAAGCACGGTGGTGCACTTGCTGCAAAGGTTGATTGAGCCGGACGAGGGACGAATTACCATCGGCGGGGTGGATATCCGTAGGATTGACCGCTGGTATCTGCGCGCCCATGTGGGGCTGATGCTACAGGAGCCGTTTCTTTATGGCCGCAGTGTAATGGGCAACCTGTCCATCGCCGTGCCGGGCGCGCCGGAAAGCAGCGTTTTGGAGATGAGCCGCATCGCGCATGCGGACGGCTTTATCCGCGAGTTTGAAAACGGCTACGACACCCTGATTGGCGAACGCGGGGTAACGCTGTCCGGCGGCCAGCGCCAGCGCGTGGCTATCGCCCGCACGCTTCTGAAGGAAAACGACGTGCTGATCTTTGACGACAGCCTTTCCGCCGTGGATATGCAGACCGACCGCGCCATCCGCGAGGCGCTTAGGGAGAAGCGCCGGGGCGTGACGACCCTTATCATCAGCCACCGTATCAATACCCTGTGCGAGGCGGATCGCATTTTTGTGCTGGAAAACGGCAGGCTGGCCGACGAGGGCACGCACGAGGAGCTTACACGGCGCGACGGCCTGTACAGGCAGATTTACGCGATTCAGTCCGCGCTGGAGGACGACCTCAACCGCAGCCGCGAGGCTGTAAGAAAGGAGGAAGATGCATGCAGGGATTTGACGAAGTAGATTATTCTCAAAAGCTGGATTTATCGCTGTGGAAGCGGCTTTTGCGCATCGCAAAGCCCTACCACGGGCATTTGTGGCTGATTGTTTTGTTCATGAGCCTGTCCGCCGTGGGCGACGTGATTTTTCCGCTGATGACGGGCTACGCCATCGACCATTTTATCGCCGGACATACCACCCAGGGCATGGGCGGGTTCATCGCCGTGTATGTCGCGGTGCTGGCGATGCAGGTGATATGCATCTATTCGTTCCTGTATTTGAGCGGCAAGGTGGAGGTGGGCGTTTGCTACCTCATCCGCAGGCTGGGCTTTCAAAAATTGCAGGAGCTGCCCTTTTCGTATTACGACCGCATGCCGGTGGGCTATCTGCTCAGCCGCATGACCACCGATACGCAGCGCCTGGCGGACACGATTGGATGGTCGCTTCTGGATTTGGTGTGGGGCGTTGTGTTTCTGGTAATATGCTCTATTCAGATGTTTATGCTGCACTGGAGGCTGGCGGCTGTGATTGTGCTGGTGCTGCCGCCCCTGGCGCTCATCAGCATGTACTTTCAAAAGCGCATTCTGGCCGCGCACCGCGAAACGCGCAAGACGCATTCCAAAATTACCGGCGCGTTTAACGAGGGGATTATGGGCGCGAAAACCACCAAAACCCTTGTGCGCGAGGAAAAAAACATGGAGGAATTCACAGAGCTGACCACTGCCATGAAGCATTCCTCCGTGCGGGCGGCGTCGCTTAGCGCGCTGTTTTTGCCCATTGTGGTATCTCTGGGCTCGCTGGCCACGGCCTACGCCCTCTACGAGGGAGGCATGGAGGTGCTGGCGCTGCCGCCCACGCTCACGCTGGGCACCCTACAGGTGTTCATCAACTATACGCTGCAATTTTTCCAGCCCGTGCGCGATATCGCCCGCATCTTTGCGGAGCTGCAAAGCTCGCAGGCCGCGGCGGAACGCGTGCTGAGCCTGCTGGCGACCGAGCCGGATATCAAGGACAGCCCCGAGGTGGCCGAGCGCTTTGGCGATAACTTTCACCCCAAGCGGGAAAACTGGCCCGAGCTGCATGGCGATATCGTCTTTGAGGACGTAAGCTTTCGTTACCAGGATGGCGAGCAGGTGCTGGAGCATTTCAACCTGCACGTGCGCGCGGGCGAAAGCATCGCCTTGGTGGGGGAAACCGGCAGCGGCAAAAGCACCATTGTAAACCTGCTGTGCCGCTTTTATGAGCCCACGCAGGGCCGCATCCTGATTGACGGGGTGGATTACCGGGAGCGCAGCCTGTTGTGGCTGCAAAGCAACCTGGGTTATGTGCTCCAGCAGCCCCACATGTTCAGCGGCACCATCCGCGATAACATCCGCTATGGCAAGCCCGACGCGTCGGAGGACGAGGTCGTCAGGGCCGCGAAGCTGGCTAATGCGCACAGCTTTATCTCCAAACTGCCCAAGGGGTACGATACCTATGTGGGCGAGGGCGGCAGCCTGCTCAGCAGCGGCGAAAAGCAGCTTATCTCCTTTGCGCGCGCCATCCTGGTGAATCCCGCTTTGTTCATTCTGGACGAGGCCACCTCCTCCGTGGATACGCATTCGGAGGCGCTGATCCAGCAGGCCATCACAGGCATTTTGGAAGGAAGAACCAGCTTTATGATCGCCCACCGGCTATCCACGGTGCGGCAGGCTGATCGGATTTTGGTGATCTCCGACGGCAAGATCATCGAGGAAGGCACGCATGACCAGCTCATTGTAAAACAGGGGTATTATTACGATCTCTATACCGGCCAGTTCCAGGACGAGCAGGGTCAGATGGTGCTGAACGCCGCAAAGGCCCAATAAGGGCCGCCCTGCGTTACAGCTCGCTTTTCACAAGCTCGATAAGCTTTGGCGCAAAGATAATCATACCCACAACCGCCGCCGCGGCCGCAGCCATCAGCACAGCGCCCGCGGCGGTATCTTTGGCGATTTTGGCCCTGGGATCATACTCCGGGCAAAGAATATCCACGACGGTTTCAATGGCGGTGTTCATCAGTTCGGCCATGAGCACCATGCCAAAGAGAACGATGCAGATCATCCATTCCGTGGCGCTAAGGCCAAGCAGGGAGCCAAACACGATTACCGTCGCCATGACGGAAAAATGGATGACCATGTTGCGCTCGCTGCGCAGGCCGGAAAGAATGCCCTCAAACGCATAGAGAAAGCTGAACAGCAGGCGGTTATGCTCGCTTGGCTGCAAGCGGCGGGGGCGCAGGCTTTCCTCATGCGCAAAGAAGCGCTCCACAACGGTGGTAAAAAGCACCAGATACACGAACGATACGCATAGGCCGCCGGTTACGTCGGTAAAGTAATGTGCGCCCAGATAGACGCGGCTTGCCGCCACCAGCGCAATGACCAGCGCGAGCAGCGCGCTCAGGGCGTTGCGAAGCGCACGGCTTTTGCACAGCCGCCAGATCAGCCAGATCAAAAAGCCATAGAAGCACGCCGCGGCCATGGTGTGCCCGCTGGGAAAGCTGGAACCCGCTTCGGTTACGATGCGCACCACGTCCGTGGGTCTGGGACGGGAAAAGACGTGCTTCAGCCCCAAATTGAGCAGCACCGCCACGCACAAGTTGAGCAATATGGGAATGCGGAATTCGCGCCGCGGAATGGTGATGACCAGCCCCAGCGCAATCAGCAGCAGAACCAGCGGGCTAACAAGCTGCGTGCAGAACAGAAAGAAAGCGGTGGCAGCGGGGGAGCGCAGGCGCGCAAGCGCCTGATACACGGGCCCATCCAGCCAGGCGACGTTTTCAAGGTTCAGGGCAATCAGCAAAAACAGCCCAAGGCAAATCAACGCGGCAAACCATTTCCGTTTCATTCTCAGCCATCCTTTCGGGAAAAGCGATACCTGTATCTTACCACATGAGGGCGGAGTTGAACAGGCAGGAAACCCGCGAACGCGCGTAGAAATGTTGAAAGCATCACTTAGGAAAGAGAGGCAGCCGCCATGTACAAAACGGGCGTTTACTTTGGCCGCTTTCTGCCGCCTCACCGCGGACACCTCTACCAGATGATTGAAGCCTCCACGCGCTGTGAAAAGTTGATTGTGGTCATTTCCGATAATGCAAATCAAACGCGCGAGATCTGCGCCCGCGACGGCCTGCCGGAAATCAGCTACCGGCTGCGCAAACAGTGGATATCGCAGCAGATACAGGACATTTCGCACATTGCGGTGCGCGTGCTGGACGAAACCGATATCCCCGTATACCCCGAGGGCTGGGAACTGTGGAGCAAGCGTATGCGCGAGGTGGTAAGCGAACCCATCGACGCTTTCTTCGTGGGCGATATGGAATACAGCGAAACCCTGGGCAAGTATTTCCCGGAATCCAGGATTGTGCTGTTTGATCCAAAGCGCACGCGCTACCCTATTTCAGCCACGGATATCCGTGAAAACATTTTGGGAAACTGGCATTATATATTGGGCGCGGCCCGTCCGTTCTTTGCCAAAAAGGTGCTGATCGCGGGCACGGAAAGCTGCGGGAAAACCACCCTGACTAAGTGCCTGGCGAAGCTGTACAACACCTCCTGGTCTGAGGAGGTGGGACGCTACTATGCGCGCGACTTTTTGGGAAACGATGAAACCATCTATACCGATGAGGATTTCAGCCGGATCGCGCATATCCAGTTCGAGCAGGATTATCAGGCTCTGCGCACGGCCAACAAGGTATGCTTCTTTGATACGGACGCGACCTATACCGATTATTTCAGCGAGCTGTACATGGGCCACCGCAACGAGCTGGTGGAAAAATACATCGACCCCAACCGCTATGATTTACTGATTTATTTGCAGCCGGATGTGAAATGGGTGGCCGACGGCCAGCGCTTAAACGGCGATGAGGAGCGGCGGAAAATGCTGAATGACCGCCTGCTGGATATGTATATTGCGCACGGCTTTCAGGAAAAGCTAGTGATCGTTGGCGGCGACTATTCGCAGCGGCTGGCGCGGGCGATTGAGCTTGTGGACAGGCTGCTTGCGGGAGTAAAGCCATGAGGGGCTGATTCCCTCAAAAAGGAGTGGGGCAAGGTATTGACATCGGGGCTCAATGCCCCTATAATATTTTCAGAGCTTCCTGAAGTGTGCGCCAGGGCCTTGTTTTTACCCACATTTCACAAAACGGAGCTCGCGTTTGTCGGCGGATGTCATGCCCCCGTTCGTAAGGACGCCAGGGGACGGCAGAAAGCGGCAATAGAGCACCGGCCTGCTTAACATAGCGGGTGAAAAAACGGGTACAGCGGCACTTTGGGTTCTATTAAGCCTACCCTTGCGGGCGGGCTTTTTTTGCGCTTTGCATCATGAGGCCGCGCATGCTATAATACCCTTAACACTGCGAAAGAGGGGAAAACGACGTGACCTATACCATTGCAATCGACGGCCCGGTTGGGGCCGGCAAAAGCAGCGTGGCGGACGAGGTGGCCAGACGGCTGAAGATATTGCATCTGGATACGGGGGCGATGTACAGGGCGTTTGCGTGGTATGCGCTCAATCAGGGCGTGAACACGGAGGATGAGGCGGCGCTGTGCGCGCTGGCCGGGCGCGCGCTGCCGGAGGTGCGCTACGAAAACGGCGCTCAGCACACCTTCATTGATGGGAAGGATGTGACGGAGCTCATCCGCACGCCGGAAATCAGCATGGCGGCGAGCAACGTTTCCAAGGTGGCCGGAGTTCGCCAGGCCATGGTGAAGCGCCAGCAGGAGCTGGCGGGCAGGCAGAGCATGCTGCTGGATGGACGCGACATAGGTACCAAGGTGCTGCCCGGCGCGACCCTGAAAATATACCTGACCGCCTCGGCTGAGGTGCGCGCCCGCAGGCGCTTTGACGAGTTGCAGAAAAAGGGCGATTCCTCCGCCTACGAGGAGGTTCTTGGGGACGTGCTTCGCCGCGACGAGCAGGATTCCACCCGCGCGGTTGACCCTCTCAGGCCGGCGGAGGACGCGCAGATTGTGGATACATCCTACCTGACGCAGGAGCAGGTTGTGGAGGACGTGCTGCGCCGGGTGAAGCTGAAGCTGGGCCGCATGCCCAAGGCCGCCGAGCCCTTTACGCCCATGTACAGGGCGGCGCGCGCCGCCGCCGCGTTTCTATTTGGTTGGCTTATGCCGGTTACGTATCACCACATTGAACGGGTGCAGCTGGACGCGCCGTTTATTCTGATGGCCAACCACAACAGCCTGCTGGATCCCCTGGCGGTGGGGTGGAAGTGCTACCGCTATCATATCCGTTTTCTGGGCAAGAAGGAGCTGGTGAAAAACCGCTTTGGGCGCTGGCTGTTTCAAAAGCTGCTGATGATTGATGTGGATAGGCACAATATGGATATGGCGGCGATGCGCGCTTGCCTGAAAACGCTGCGCGAAGGGCACGTGCTGGGAATTTTTCCGGAGGGAACGCGCCATAAGGCGGGCGTGATGGAGAGCATGGAAACAGGCATCGCCATGATCGCCCTGCGCAGCGGCGCGCCGCTGCTGCCCGCCTACATCAGCGATAAGCCCAGGCTGTTCCGGCGCGCGCATGTATATTATGCCAATCCCATCTATGTAAAGGACATTGCGCAAAAGGGCATTAACAAGGAAGCCTGCGCCGAGGTGATGGAGCGCATTAACGCCGCCTATCATGTTCTGACGGCCGAGCATGAGCGTGTTTGAGGTTTCCAGAAAAAGGACGCAAATTTTTGCGAATTCGCAGGCGAAAAAGAAGGGAAATCCATCTTGAGCGGCGAATAAGCACCATGATATGCTCGGGAGGACGGTTTCATGCCAGTTTCGGTGGCACGGCACGCAGGTTTCTGTATGGGCGTTAAGCGTGCGGTTGATGGGGCGGTTCAAGCCGCAAAAGAAGGGAAAAACATCGTTTCTTTTGGTGAACTGGCTCATAATCCCCAGGTGATCGAATGGCTAGGTTCCATTGGCCTATCGGTTGTTAACGAGGTTGGGGAGGCGCGCGGCAAGGTTGTGCTCATCCGCAGCCACGGCGTTTCACCGGAGGTGAAGCGAAAGCTGGAGGCCGTCGCCCAAGAGGTGATTGACCTTACCTGTCCCTTTGTGGCGCGACTGCACGAGGTTGTGGCGCGGTACAGCGAGGACGGCTCGCCCGTGATTTTGATTGGGCAGAGCGATCACCCCGAGGTTGTGGGCACCATCGGCTACGCGCACGGCGCGGTGTATACCGTGCACGACGTTGAGGAAGCGGCCCGGCTGCCGCAGATGGAGCGCGCCCTGGCCGTATCGCAAACCACATTTCCCAAAGAACGCTGGGAAGAAATACTGCCGGTGCTTCGCGAGCGCGTAAAGGCGCTCAGCGTGCAAAATACCATCTGCACCGCCACGGCCCTGCGCCAAAACGAGGCCAAGGAGCTGGCCGCGGGGGTGGACGCCATGCTGGTGGTGGGCGGTCGTGGCAGCGCCAACACGCGCAAGCTGTACGAAACCTGCAAGGGCATTTGCAGCCGCACCCTATTGGTAGAGCGCGCGGCGGATATACCGCCGGGCTTTGCAAATATCCATTTGGAATCCATTGGAATTACCGCCGGCGCGAGCACGCCGGATTGGTCACTTAAGGAGGTTGTCACACGCATGACTGACAAGGAACAATTCGAC
>JALEIQ010000142.1 GCA_022769795.1 Clostridiales bacterium | reverse complement strand
TGGTACCCGGGGTACCCTCTGGCCTCATTGGAACGGGGACGGCGTGCGAAAAGCACACCGTCCCCGTTTTTTCTCATTTATGCATAAATGGCCTTATTCTTCGTCGGGAATGTACTCCATGATGTCCCCCGGCTGACAATTCAGCGTTGCGCAAATCTTATTGACCACGCCCACAGGCATTTCTTTGATAGAGCCGGTACAGATTGCGGAAATGGTAGGCTGACGGATGCCGGTTTTCTCTGCCAAATCCTTCTGCGTCATGTCGTTCATGGCAAGCAGTACTTTCAAGCGGAATTTGATCACAATAACACCCCTTTTCAGCAAGATCATACCATAAAACGCCACGAAAATCAATACGCAACGCGGAATTTGTATGCGCGTCGCGAAAAATATTTTCGTAAAACGCAAAGAAAATTACTCAAAACGCTTGACAATATACGCAAGGCGTAGTATAATAATAACTGTAAAGAGGATCACACAAGCGATCCCAACAAAAGGAGGCAAACACCATGGCAACCAACGAAATCATTTCCAAGCTGAACGAACTCTCTGAACTGCGCCGCATGGCCGATGAACTGAACGCAGAGATCGAAGCGATCCAAGACGCGATCAAGGCCCACATGACCGAAGCTGATGCCGACACCATCACGGCGGGCGCATTCAAGGTCACTTGGAAAGCCGTCACTTCTACCCGCATCGATACTACCGCGCTGCGCAAAGACCTCCCCGAAATCTGGCAGGAGTACGGCAAGACTACCACCACCCGCCGCTTCTCCGTTGCCGTGGCAAACTAAAAGCCGGAACACCTACCACAGCATTCCGGCGAACGCTACCACCGACACTTACCACAGAACCGGGGAGCAAGGATATTCTACCACAATTCCTTGCTCCCCACAAGCAAAGGAGCAAAGAAAATGGATATTTACGCGGAAGTTACCTCCCGAATCATGCAGCAGATGGAAAACGGCGTCATTCCGTGGCGCAAACCGTGGATCGCAAGCGGCGCGGCAGTCTCCCACGCGACCGGCAAGGCGTACAGCCTCCTCAATCAGATGCTCTTGGGCCGTCCCGGCGAATACCTGACTTTCAAGCAGTGCCAAGAGGCTGGTGGACGAGTCCGCAAGGGCGAGAAGTCCCATATGGTCGTCTTCTGGAAGTGGATCGAAATCGAAGACGAAGAAACCGGCGAAAAGAAGGAAGTTCCCTTCCTGCGTTACTACAATGTGTTCCATATTGACCAATGCGAGGGCGTAACTGCCAAGCATACCACGGAAGTTCGCTTCCCGGACGGCGCAGAAACGCTGGAAGCAGCCCAAGAGGTCGTATATGACTACCTTGGGCGTGAAGGTGTAAAGCTGACCCACAGCGAAGGCGACAGGGCCTTCTACCGTCCGGCAACCGACGAAGTTGTCCTCCCGATCCGCAAGCAGTTCGTCAGCACAGCCGAGTATTACAGCACCGTGTTCCATGAGTTGACCCATAGCACGGGGCATCCCTCCCGGCTGAACCGCCTGAACCGTCCCTCCTTCTTCGGTACAGAGGATTACAGCAAGGAAGAACTTGTCGCAGAGATCGGAGCTGCAGCCCTTGTCAATCATGTCGGCCTTGAAACCGACCACAGCTTCCGCAACAGCGCAGCATATGTGCAGAACTGGCTGCAAGTGCTGAAGGACGATAAGCGGTTTATCGTCAGCGCAGCGGGTAAGGCTGAAAAAGCCGTGAATCTGATCTTGGGGGCGGCGGGTTGATCCCGCCTCCCCATATGGAGGGAATACCGATGACAGTAGATGCAGATTATTTGTGGATCACGGGCGACGCATTCACAGATATGCGGCTCTTGGTCGAAGGAGCAATCACGCTGTATGAGGATGATGCCGGGGACATTATGAGGCTGCTGAAAGGCGACGATCACAGGGAAGTGCGTGCGGTCAATACCATCGGTCAAGCCCTGTATCATATGCGGGATCGCATCCGCAAGCTGGAAATGGCCCATTGCATTGCCGTCGAAAAGGCGTAAACGGAAACATATGATAATCTGAACGACCAACAGAGGGTGGGATCGCTGCCGAAAAGGCCGGAAATCCGTAAAAGAAAGCGGTAAATGAAACGATTTGCAGCGATTCACCCTTTTGCTTACAGGAGGCAGACGCAATGAAAATATATGGCTATGCACGATGCAGCACCAATGAAGACAAACAGGACATCAACCGCCAAATCCGGGAGCTGAAAGCCGCAGGCGCGGACGAAGTGGTCTTTGAGTATGAACACGGCGACGCGAAGGTGAAGAAAGAGCTTCATATGCTCTTGGATATGGCTGCAAGTGGGGACACAATCATCACGCTGGAAGTGAGCCGCCTGTCCAGAAGCACGCAGCAGCTTTGCGAAATACTGGACATCGTGAAGGAAAAGCATTTGCGGCTGATGATCGTGGGCAGCATTACCATTGACTGCCGGAATGGTGAGGTTGATCCCATGTCAAAGGCATTTCTGGAAATGAGCGGCGTATTTGCGGAACTGGAATTGTCGATGATCCGCGCAAGAGTGCGCAGCGGGATGCAGAACGCCCGCGATAAGGGCAGAAAAATCGGCAGACCGCAGACCACGAAGGATGATATTCCGGCGATATTCTATAAGCATTACCCGGCGTTCGCCGCAGGGAATATGAACGTGAGCGAACTGGCGCGGATATGCGGATTGAGTAGGCCGACGGTATACAAATATCTCCGCATCATAGGGTAAATTGGAAGCTCCTTTTGCATTTCAAGCAAAAGGAGCTTCTGGTCTATTATTTGTTATGTCTATGAAGATATGTATGGATGAAACTACTATATAGAATTTCAGTATCTATTTGGAATCTATCAGGATTTAGCTTACATTGGTAGATGGGTAGGTTAGGATACGTGTTTGCGGCATCGAATATTTTTTTCATTTCTTCTGACTTTTTATCGAAAGTAACGCCTAAATATATTCCACTGACACAATCAAAGGGCAAGTATTCTGCAGTTGTTTCACATACGACACGCCATTCGTGTTCATGTGACCATACATCTGATTTTGAGAGAATAAAATTTAGATAATTGTCATCAGTGGAAAGTAAATTATCTGAACGAATTGGGCTATAATGTACTTTCGATATATTCCGCAAATTGCAATAACAAGTTGGAC
>JALEIQ010000140.1 GCA_022769795.1 Clostridiales bacterium | reverse complement strand
GCTGACCAAATCAACGAAAAGGAACGCCGCAGCAGCATGATGGTGGAAATCCTCAGCCACATCGTGGAATTTAGAAACGGGGAGAGCGGCCAGCATATTATCCATGTGCGCACCTTTACGGAGGTTATGCTGCGGCAGCTTCAGCGGATGACAAACCGCTATTCCATATCGCAGTCGGACATCTCGCTAATCGGTACGGTTTCCGCGCTTCACGATATCGGGAAGATAGACGTTGATGAGAAAATTCTAAATAAGCAAGGCAAGCTGACCAAGGAAGAATTCGAGGAAATGAAGCGGCATACGGTCGTGGGTGCGCAGATTCTGGAAAGAATTCCGTCGCATCTGGACGCGCAGCTGATTCGAACCGCGTGGGAAATCTGCCGTTGGCATCACGAGCGGTATGATGGCAGCGGCTATCCGGACGGCCTGGTGGGCGATGCGATACCCATTTCCGCTCAGGTTGTGGCGGTGGCGGACGCATATGACGCGCTGATTAGCGAACGATGCTATAAAAAGCCCATTCCGCACAAGGAAGCGGTTCAGATGATTCTGGACGGAAAGTGCGGCGTGTTCAATCCGCTCCTGATGGAATGTCTGAAGCAGGTGGAGGAAACGCTGAATATGCAATTCAGCCGCGTGCAGACGGAGGGCGAGAAGATTTCGCACAGAAGGCTGCTGGATGAAACGATTAACGGCGAGAGGATTTTCGCCTCGGAGCGCTCCGTGCGGCTGATGGATCAGGAACGGATGAAGAACAATATGTTCTTTGCAATGTCCAATGAAATCTGGTTTGAGTACAACGCCGCTTCCGATACGCTGAAGCTGTCCGAGTGGGGAGCCAAAAAGCTGGGGTTGGACGAGATTATTACCAATCCGGCTAACAACGAGGAGCTGAGGCGAATCTTTGGGGGAACCAGCAGCGAGAAGATCAATGCGAATTACCACGCCGCGCAGCCGGAGCATACGCTGGTGACAGACGAATGCCTGATTGAGATTGACGGGGAGAAGCGCTGGTACCGGCTGACGGTACAGATGCTCTGGTCTGAGGACGGCGCGCCCCAGTGCCTGGGACTGATGGGCAAGGCGATGGACGTTCATGCGTTCCACACGCAGCTGGACGAATTGGAAAAGCAGGCCACGCACGACGCGATGACCGGTTTGATGAACCTGCGCTGCGCCAGGACGCAGATATCCAAGCGGCTTGAGGCCGCGCCCGAGGAAAACTTTGCGATGGCCGTGTTTGATTTGGACTTTTTAAAGCGTTTCAACGATACGTACGGTCATCTGGCGGGCAGCAGCGTGCTCAAGGATCTGGGAGCACGGGCGCGGCAGATGGTGCGCGGAGACGATATCGTGGCGCGAATCGGCGGCGATGAATTTTTGATTTTCTTGCAGTATAAAACGGAAGTAGACGGCGCGATAGAGAGGATATTCAAGGCCCTGGCCGGTAATTACAAGGATATCCAGGTTACCGTAAGCATGGGCGTGGCGAAAACCAGGGACGTAGGCTATGAATATGACACCCTGTTCCACGCGGCGGATCAGGCACTGTACGTAGCAAAGCAGAACGGGCGCAACCGTTGCGTGTTTTACGACAAGTCAATGTGTCAAAATTCGCCTGGGGGGTCGGGATTAGCTTCAATTGAATGATACATAACAGGGGGAAGAAAAATGACCTTGCAGGAATGCTATGATAAAATGGGTGGAGATTATGCGGACGTATCCGCCCGTCTGCGCAGCGAAAAGCTGGTACAGAGGTTTGCGTTCAAGTTCTTGGACGATAAAAGCTACGAGATGTTTTGCGCGATGATGGCGGAAAAAAACTACGAGGAAGCCTTCCGGGCCGCGCATACCATCAAGGGCGTATGTCAAAACCTTTCCTTCGTGCGGCTGCTGAAAACCAGCAGCAAAATGTCCGACGCGCTTAGAAACGGCTGGACGCCGGAGGCGGACGCGCTAATGGGCCAGATGGAAGCCGATTATCAGGCAACCGTTGCCGCAATACGGGAATACAAGACGGAATGCGAGAGATAACGCCATGAGAAGGACGAATCGGAACATTCGCTTTTTGATTTTTGGAATGGCCGGTGTTTGTGTTTTATGCATCGCTATATTTACATTCTTGGCGGCGCATATGAGCAGCCAGAATGAAACGACGATGAGCGACGTGGGTAGCCTTTATATGGCTAGCATGAACGAGCGAATCTCCAAGCATTTTTCAACCATGATTGATATGCGGCTGGATCAAATGGCCGCGTTGACGGAAACGATGCCGTTCAAAAGCGGCGAGGACAGTGCGGAACTGCGGGAATGGCTTACGTATAATGCGCAGATTCGCGGTTTTGGGTCGCTGTCGTACCTCTATGACGATGGAAGCTATGAAATGATCTATGGCGAACAGGTGAAGCTGGTTGAGCCTGATTTGTTCATGAGGTCAATGAATAATGGCGTGCGCAACGTGTGTATGGGCATTAGTAGCGACGGAACACAGTTTGCCGTTATTGGCGTACCGTTTTTCATCCAAACGGCGCAGCAGAATAAAACGTGCATTGCGCTGGTTGGTAAAATGACCCTGGAATATATCAGCGACACCCTCTCGCTGGAGGCGGAGGGTGGTTTGACCTATTCTTTTGTGCTGCGTAAGGACGGTACATTCGTGATTCACAGCGCCGACGCTTACCGGCACAATTACTTTGACCGCGTGCGCGAGCAGTACGATTCGGTCGAGGGAATGAGCAAGGAACAGTATATCGCGGTGCTTCAGGAAGCGATGCGCAACGGGGAAAGCTATTCCGCAATGTTTAGAATGTTCGGGGATCGCTATCAGCTCTATTGTTCCAAAATGCCTGTGTCCGAATGGTATCTGCTTACGGTGATGCCCTATGGCTCGCTGAATGAAAAGGTAGAGGCCATGGGAGCACGATCACTTTGCCTGGCGATTGGCAGTTGCGCCATCATTTTGCTGGCGTTGGTCATTGTGTTCTTTATCTATTTTAAAATGAACCAGACGCAAATGAAAGAGCTGAAGGAGGCAAAGCAGGCGGCGGAGGAAGCCAGCCGCTCCAAGAGTGAATTCCTTTCCAACATGAGCCATGATATCCGCACGCCTATGAACGCCATCGTCGGCATGACGACCATTGCCCTGGCGAATAGCGATAATCCGGGCCGGGTGCAGGATTGCCTAAAGAAGATCGTCCTTTCTAGCAAGCATCTGCTGGGCCTGATTAACGACGTGCTGGATATGTCCAAAATCGAGAGCGGAAAGATGATCCTGAACGTGGAAATGGTATCTTTGCGCGAGGTGATGGACAGCATTGTAAATATTGTGCAGCCGCAGCTTAGGGCCAAGCAGCAAAAGTTTGACGTGTTCATTTACGATATCTCCTCTGAAAACGTGCTGTGCGACAGCGTGCGCCTGAACCAGGTTTTGATTAACCTGCTGTCCAACGCCATTAAATTTACTCCGGAGGGCGGCGCTATTGAGATTTCCCTGCACGAAACGGCGTCGCCCAAGGGCGAAGGGTATGTGCGCATGCTCCTGAAGGTGAAGGATAGCGGCATCGGCATGTCCAAGGAGTTCCAGGAGCATATTTTCGATTCCTTTGTGCGCGAGGACAGCAAGCGCGTGCAGAAAACGGAAGGCACCGGCCTGGGAATGGCCATTACCAAGTACATCGTGGACGCTATGGGCGGCGAAATCCGCGTGGAGAGCACCCAGAACGTGGGCACCGAGTTCTTCGTTACGCTCGACCTTGAGCGCCCGACGGATTATGAAACGGAAGAAATGATTCTTCCCGATTTCACCATGCTGGTGGTGGACGACGATCAGCAGCTGTGCGAAAGCACGGTGGACTCGCTCAAATCCATCGGCGTTCGGGCGGAATGGACGCTGGACGGCATGAGCGCCGTTAAGATGGTTGAACAGCACCATCAGAAGCACAATGATTACCACGTGATTCTGCTGGACTGGAAGCTGCCGGGAATGGATGGCCTTGAAACCGCGCGGCTGCTCAGGAAGGAGCTGGGTAACGAGGTGCCGATTCTGCTGCTTTCCGCCTATGATTGCAGCGAAATTGAGGAAGAAGCGCGCGCGGCTGGCATCACGGGCTTCCTGTCCAAGCCGCTGTTCAGGTCTACCCTGTATTACGGGCTGAAGCCTTATGTGGATACCGTCAGCAAAGCAACGGAAGCGGAAACGAAAACAGCGGCTTTTTCCGGCACGCACGTTTTGCTGGCCGAGGATAACGAGCTGAACGCGGAGATTGCCCAGGAGCTGCTCACGGACGAGGGAATGACGCTTGATTGGGCGGAAAACGGGCAGATCTGCATTGAGAAGTTCGAACAATCCCCTGTAGGCTACTATGACGCGATCTTAATGGACATCCGCATGCCGGTTAAAAACGGTTATGAGGCGACGGAAACCATCCGCGGCATGGAGCGTGCGGACGCGAACCTGCCCATTATCGCCATGACGGCGGACGCGTTCTCCGAGGATGTGCAGCGCTGCATCGCGCACGGCATGAACGCGCATGTGGCGAAGCCCATCGACGTGAAGGAGGTTTCCCGCATTCTTAGCAGATGCCTGGAAAAGAGCGGAAAGAAGGCATAGGCGCGCGGGAGGCTTAGCGTCCCGGCCATCAAAGCCATGTACGGAGCCGCAGGGGGCAGCCCACAACGGATATAAAAACTCGCTCTCAGCCTGAGCTGGGAGCGAGCTTTTTATACAAATTTTCAGTGGTTCGCTATTTACACGCCGCACTCCAACTGGCAATCATAGGGCTCCGCCTCAACATGCGCTTGATTGTATACCCGCGCCTCAACACAGCCCATGGCCCTGTAAAACGCCTGGCTTTCAACAGCGGAATGCGAGGAGATATACAGCTTCCGCGCTCCCTGCGACCTGGCCCATGCCCTGGCCGCCAGAAAAAGCGCTTTGCCGATGCCCTGGCCGCGTTTATCCGCGGAAACATGAAGGCTTGACAGATCAAGGTATTGTTCCTCGCCGCCAAACAGGATGGGTTCAACGGAAACAAAGCCCTTCAAAAGGCCGTCGCAAAACGCGGCATAAACAAAGCCGCCCGCCTCCACGGTATGCTTCAGGCAGGCAATCAGCGTTTGGTAGTCGCGCTCGCTCCAATCGTCAATAAAGGGCGCGTCCCTGATAACCCAGTCATCGTTTTCCTTGCGCCAGCATTTTGTAACGTTTTGGCGGCGGATAAACGATGCGAAAAGTGCGCGGCATATTTCGTCCGCGCGTAGCGTTCGGTATTGAAGCATAGCTCATTCCTCATTGACAATCAGCTCGTCCAGCCCGCCCTGCGCCACAAAGGCGCTGTCGGCGGGGCAGAGGGGATAGGAGGCGATATCGCCGGGAGCCGCCCACACGGCTTTGCCGTGCACATGCAGGCGCAGCGGCTGCGCAGGAGAGCGGCAAACGGCGCTGACAAATACCAGGCGAAGGACGCGCCCATTTTCCGTGCGCGCAACTTCACCCAGGATTTCCCCGGCGCTTACGTCCAGCTCCAGCTCCTCCCTCAGCTCGCGTTCCAGGCATTGCTGGAAGGTTTCGCCCGCCTCGCGCTTGCCGCCGGGAAACTCCCACAGCCCGTCCAGCTTGCCCTGGCGGCGGCACAGAAGCACGCGGCCATCCTCGCCGCGCACCACGCCTGCGGCAACCTCAATGTGCTCCATGGATGCACGCTCCTTAGAAATTGCGGCTCATATCATAGCGGTCATAGAACTGCCTGCGGAAATCCAGCAGCCTGTCCTCCTGGATGGCCTTGCGCACGTTCTCCATCAGGCGCAAAAGGAAGCGCAGGTTGTGAATGCTGGCGAGCCGCGCGCCGGTGATCTCGCCAGCTTTAAAGAGATGGCGGATATAG
>JALEIQ010000260.1 GCA_022769795.1 Clostridiales bacterium | reverse complement strand
GACAGTGCTGCTCCAGCGCCTCCCGACGCGTGACATCCACACATTCCTCATTGCATGCAATCATCAACAAATGAGCTAATATAACGAAGGAGGAGTTACCCACCATGAGCAAGAAATACCTGCGAGACCTGGTTCCCCTGATTGTGATCTGCCTGATCTCGGCGCTGCTTCTTGCCAGCTTTAACCTATTCACGAGGGGTCCCATCGCGGAAAACACCCTTCGCACAGCGCAGGAAACTCGCAGCCGCATGCTGGCTGCCGCAACCGATTTTGAAAGCATGGAGCTTCCCGAAGGCAGCGGCATGGATAGCTGCTACCAGGGCATCGACGCTTCTGGCGAGCCCGTGGGCTATGTGATCCAGACCACTGTAAACGGCTATGGCGGCGAAGTGGTGGTTACGCTCGGCATGGATACGGACGGCGTAATCACCGGCGTGGACGTTGGCGGCGAAAACTTCAGCGAAACCGCCGGTCTTGGCGCTTTGGCCAAGGAACCCGCCTTTACCTCGCAGTACATCGGCAAAAAGGTTCCGCTCAAGCTGGTGAAGGGCAACGAGCCCAAAGGCGAGGATACGATTGACGCCATCTCCGGCGCTACCCGTACTTCCTCTGCCGTCAACGGTGGCATCAACCTTGCCGGCAAGTATATTGCCGATCTCAGCGGCACTTCATCCCCCAACACCGCCAGCGCGCAAGGCTTTGGCGGCCCCGTGGCGGTTACGCTCGAGTTGGACGGCGAGGGCGCTATCAGCTCCATCGTCATTGGCGATGATTATTTCAATGAAACCGAGGGCTATGGCAAGAGGGCGCTTGAGGAAGCCTTCAGCGCGCAGTTCATCGGCAAAAAGCCCCCGCTTGCTCTGAGCGATATCGATGCGCTCTCCGGCGCGACTGTAACGTCTACCGCTGTCGTAAACGCCATCAACACCGTTTATGGCCAGCTTACCGGCGAAGCGGCTCCCGCTCCCGCCGAAGAAGCAGCTCCCAAGGCGCTGTTCTATGAGGACGGCGCATGGCGCGCTTCTTCCAAGGGCTTCGGCGGTCCCGTAGCTGTAAAGCTTGTGCTGGATGGCGAAACCATTCAGGAGATTGAGATAGGCGACGCAGAGTTCAACGAAACCGAAGGCTTTGGCGCGAAAGCGAAGGAGCCTGCCTTCCAAGAGCAGTTTGTTGGCAAAACGCTGCCTCTGACCGCCGGTGATATCGATGCGGTTTCCGGCGCGACCATCACCACCACGGCTGTGCTGGACGCCATTGATCAGATCTATCAGGCTGCCACTGATGATGTGGCTGACGAGCCTCAGCCCGTGCCTGCCGGGGCCGATGCGGTGCCCGCCTCTGCGGAAGCCGATGCGGATGCTCCTGCCGATGGCGCTACTCCCGTTGATGTGGAAGCTCCTGCCGCCGCTATGCTTGGTGAGGATGGCGTTTGGACTGCCTCTGCTCAGGGCTTTGGCGGCCCGGTTGCCGTGAAGCTCACCCTGGACGGAATGACCATCAAAACCATGGAAGTCGGCGACGATTCCTTCGCTGAAACGCCCGGTCTGGGCGCAAAGGCCCAGGAAGCGGACTTTACCAGCCAGTTCGTGGGCAAAACGCTGCCTGTAACTTCCGGCGATATCGACGCCATTTCCGGTGCTACAATTACGACCAACGCCGTGCTGGATGCGGTTGACCAGATCTATCAGGCGGCCAGCACGGAGGCCCCCGTTGCCGAACCTGCTGCTTCCACTGCCGACGGCCCCACCGCTGAACTTGCTGCGGTTGCCTCTGCTGAAGGAACTGATTGGTTTGCTTCTTACAAAGGCTTTGGCGGCCCCGTTTCCGTTCGGCTCACCCTGGACGGCCTGGCCATCAAAGCTATGGAGGTAGGCGGTGCATCCTTTGCTGAAACGCCCGGTTTGGGCGCGAAAGCCACGGAGCCCGAATTTACCAATCAGTTTGTGGGAAAGACGCTGCCTGTGACTGCTGATGACATCGATGCGATTTCCGGCGCGACCATCACCACCAACGCCGTGCTGGGCGCCGTTGATATGATCTATCAGGCTGCCAGCGTCAGCGATGCCATGCCCGAGCCTACTGCTGAACCTGCCGCTAAGACCTCTGCTGAGCCTACCGCGGTACCTGTTGCCGCTCCCACTGGTAATGAAGAAACCACGTGGTCTGCTTCTTACAAAGGTTTTGCGGGCCCCGTTTCCGTTAGGCTTACGCTGGATGGCCTGACCATCAAAGCCATTGTTGTGGGCGGTAATTCCTTCTGCGAAACGGAGGGGTTGGGCGCGAACGCCCAGGAACCTGAGTTTACCAGCCAGTTTATTGGCAAAACGCTGCCCGTAACCGCCGCTGACATAGATGGTATCTCAGGCGCGACCATTACCACCACGGCCGTGCTGAATGCTATTGATATGATCTATCAGGCTGCGAAGTAAGCATTTTTTACAAAAGGGGCTGCCTCCCGCAGGTATGCCCCTTTTTCTTGTTATCTATCATCAATTTGAGGTGATTGCCTTGAAACGTTGTTTCTCCCTTCTTCTTGCCTGTATGATGCTTGGACTGACCTCCTGCGCGGCCCGCAGCGAAACAGCCTGCCAAAAGTTCAAATACCTCTTTTTTGGGACCTTTGATACGGTGATTACCTTCACCGCCTATACCCACGACCAAGCCGAGTTTGAAACGTATGCCGCGCTTGTTGAAAGCGAAATGAACCGCTATCACCAGATTTTCGATCAGTATCACGCCTATGACGGCGTGCAGAATCTGTATGCGGTCAACCAGTCGGCTGGCAAGGAGCCTACTGCCGCCGAGCCGGAACTGATTGATTTGCTGGGGCGTATCGTTAACTGGCACAAGCGATATGACGACGTACTTAACCCCGCCATGGGCAGCGTGCTTCGGCTGTGGCACGACGCCCGTGAAGAAGGTGTTTCTTTGCCGGACGACGCAATGTTGAAGGCGGCCAGCGAGCACATGGATTATCAACAGGTTATTATCGACAGCGCCGCTAACACCGTTTTCTTTACCGACCCTGAAATTTCCTTGGACTTAGGCGCGGCGGCCAAAGGCTACGCGGCGCAGCTGGTAACGGAAACGCTTCGTGAAAACGGCCTGGATTCCTTCCTGCTCAATGCTGGCGGCAACGTGGTATGCGGCGGAAAGCCCCTGGATGGAAGGAATTTTTGGACGGTTGGCATTGAAGATTTGGATGGCGTAAACACTCGTGAAATGATTGGCGCTGTGAATGTTTCCGTCGTTACCAGCGGTGACTATCAACGGTACTATACCCTAGACGGCCAGCGCTATCATCACCTGATTGATCCCGTCACCCTGTATCCTGCCGCGTATATGCATGCCGTTACCGTGGTTTGCCCGGATTCTGCGTTGGGCGATTTCCTATCCACCACCGCTTTCTTGCTGCCATACGAGCAAAGCCGTGCGCTGATTGAAGCCATACCGGGCGTGGAAGCCATGTGGACGCTTATGGACAATTCCATTGAAATGACGGAAGGATTTTCGCAGCTTGTTTCCCTTGTAAAATGAACCAGCTTTCCTCTTGCTGTACGGGATATATGCTGATATAATAGATACACCGTACAAACGTTCGTGTTTCCCCTGCCGGGCGCGGATAGGATAGGAGTCGTGCGCATGAATCTTGACCAGCTCATTCCCCGTTTGAAGGCTGATAAGGCTTTTATGGATTGCGTTACCGAGTGGCGCACGCTGCCCGCCAGAGAGGGACGTTATGTACCCCTGCCTGACGAAATGGACCCGCGCCTGCGCCAGGTGCTGGATGCGCGAGGAATCCATCGCTTGTACAGCCATCAGGCGGAATGCTTCCGCTTGGCGCGCGAAAAGCGCGATTTTGTGGTGGTAACCCCCACGGCCAGCGGCAAAACGCTTTGCTACAACCTGCCCGTGGTTTCCTCTATCCTTGAAAATAACGATACGCGCGCCCTCTATTTGTTTCCCACCAAAGCGCTTTCCGCCGATCAGGTGAGCGGCTTGTATGATATGATTGAGGCGCTGCAGGTAGATATCAAAGCCTATACCTATGATGGGGATACCCAGGGAGCAGCCCGCAAGGCCATACGTCAGGCCGGTCACATTGTGGTCACCAATCCCGATATGCTGCATGCGAATATCCTTCCCCATCACACAAAATGGGTCAAGCTGTTCGAAAATCTGGAGTATATCGTCATTGATGAAATACACACCTATCGCGGCGTCTTTGGCAGCCATCTGGCCAATGTGCTTCGCCGTCTTATGCGCTTGTGCGCATTTTACGGCAGCCACCCGCGCTTTATCCTTTGCAGCGCGACCATCGCCAACCCAGTGGAACTGGCGCGTCAGCTTACCGGACGCGAGGTTGCCGCCGTTACGGAAAACGGCGCACCCATTGGCGAAAGACACTTCGTGTTTTATAATCCGCCTGTTGTAAACCGCCAGCTCGGCATCCGCCGCGGCGTGGTAAACGAGGTAAAGCGCCTCGCGGAAAACCTGCTCCGCAACGAAATACCGACCATTGTTTTTGCCAAAAGCCGCTTGCAGGTGGAGGTCATCACGCGCCATATGAAGGAATGCGTGCGCAACGCGTATGGATATTCGGGACGGGTTCGCGGCTATCGCGGCGGCTACCTTCCCTCAGAGCGCAGGGAAATTGAGCGCGGACTGCGGGCGGGCGAGGTGGATATGGTGGTATCCACCAACGCGCTTGAGCTTGGCATTGACATCGGCTCCTTAACCGCCTGCGTGCTGTGCGGCTACCCCGGCACCATCGCCAGCACCTGGCAGCAGGCGGGGCGTGCCGGGAGGCGCAAGGATACCGCGCTTACCATTCTGGTAGCGTCCTCATCCCCGCTTGACCAATATGTGATTCAAAACCCGGACTATTTTTTCAACGCGTCGCCTGAGCACGCCCTTGTTCAGCCCGATAACCTCTACATTCTGCTGTCGCATATCAAATGCAGCGCCTATGAGCTCCCCTTTACGGACGGTGAAGCGTTCGGCAACGTGGCGGATACTGGCTCGTTTTTGGAATATTTAACCGAAAATAACATTTTACGGCATATGGATGGTAAGTACTACTGGATGGAAGAAGAACTTCCATCCGGAGAAATCAGTTTGCGAAGCGCTAAAACAGAAAACTTTGTCATTATCGATATTACCGATCCGGCGCATCATCGCGTTATCGGCGAGATGGATCGTTATACCGTGCCCATGCTTCTGCACGAAAACGCTATCTATTTGCATGACGCGCGCATGTTCCAGGTTGAAAGGTTGGACTTGGCCGCCTGCAAGGCTTATATCCGCGCCGTTGACGTGGACTATTACACAGACGCGGATTTAAACGTAAGCCTGCATATTCTGGACGATTTGGAGCATAAGGAATTGCCCAACGGAACGGATGTTGCCATGGGCGAGCTAAGGGTAAGTACCATTGTAAAAATGTTCAAAAAGTTCAAGCTGGATACGCATGAAACCGTGGGCTTCGGTGAAGTGCGTCTTCCGCAGACCGATTTGCACACCACCGGCATGTGGTGGACTGTGCCCGACGCGATTGCCTCCCATTATTCAAACGACACGCTGCAGGGCGCTCTGTTGGGCGTTTCGCATCTGCTTTCCATCGTGGCGCCGCTGTATCTAATGTGCGCGCCTCGGGATATCAATGTGATCTATCAGGTCAAGGCCCCCATTACCGATAAGCCCACCATCTTCCTTTACGATGCATTCCCGGGCGGCGTAGGGTTGAGCGAAAAAGCTTACCAGATGCAGGAATTGCTTTTGGAGCATGCGCTGCAAATAGCGCAAGGTTGCCATTGCGAGCAGGGTTGCCCAAGCTGTGTAGGCCCTGTTGTGGAGGTTGGCGTGGACGGCAAGACAGCCGCCTGCAGGATTTTGAAGGAGCTGCTGAACTGATGGCCAATCTGCTCAACAAGCTGCGCATGCTGGAGGCAGAACCTAAGCGACCCGCTTCTTCCTGTGCCGCGCCGGTTCACAGGGAGGGCTGTTACCACAATCAGGTTCTTTATCCGCTCTCCATTTTTTCGGATATCCGGCATGCCTCGCCTGCCGTTTTGGAAAGCGCTTTTGGCTTTCCGTTTCCCAAGCATGTGCTGCCGGAGGATATCCTGTTTTTGGATACGGAAACCACCGGTCTTTCCGGCGGAGTTGGCACCATTGCCTTTGAGGTGGGGTTAGGCTATTTTACCGCCTCCGGTTTTGTGGTTGAACAGCTTTTGATGCATGACTATCCCGAGGAAGCGGAGCTGCTGCGCATTCTGGAAGCCCGCATGCGCCGTTTTTCCATTCTGTGCACGTTTAACGGCCGTACCTTTGACGTGCCGCTGCTGAAAAGCCGCTTCCTGATGCATCGCATTCACGATGCTCCCTTCCCCCAATACCATGCGGATGTTCTTTATCCTGCGCGTAGGCTATGGAAGCTGCGTTTGCGCAACTGCACGCTGGGACACCTTGAGGAGCAGCTGCTTCATGTACAGCGCGAGGACGACCTGCCCGGCGCTTTGGTTCCCCAAACCTATTTTCAATACCTCAAGGACGGCAATTTTGAGCCTCTTTTGCGCATCCTGGAGCATAACAAGCAGGATATTGTAAGCCTGGCACAGCTGCTTTGCTTCTTGTGCAAACAGATTGACCGTCCCGATGACATCGCCCAGGAGGAGGATTTATTTTCTCTCGCAAAAATGCTGGAAAAGCAGGGCAACAGGCAAAAGGCCTTGAAATGCTACCGGCTATGCGCATCCGGCGCTATGCGCCCGCAGGCATACCAGGCGCTCGCCCTGAACGAAAAACGCAACGGCCATACGCAGGCAGCGGTCAAGCTTTATCAGGCTATGCTACGCCGCGGAGATGATCCTGTGCGGGCCTGTGAAGCGCTGGCAAAGCTTTATGAGCACAACCTCCGCGATCCCTCACAGGCGCTGGTTTACACAAGGCAGGCGCTTTTCTTGCTGGCGGAACCCGGCCTTTTTCGAAGCGAGGCTGTACAAGCGCAGCAAATTGCGTTACAATATCGGTATGCACGCTTGCGGCGCAGGCTATCCAATGCGCCTAAAGCAACGTGAGGAGGAAGCATATGGGCATTACCACTGTTTTGAAGGCACGCCGCGCCGCCAAAAAGTTGTCTGAGGGCAATACCGAGGAAGCAATGAAGCTTTACAAAGAGGCCATTGACGAAGGCTTACAGGATGTGCGCTACATTTTAAGCTATTCTGTGTTGCTGATTCGTTCCGGGCGCTATCAGGAGGCGCGCGAGCTGCTGGTAAAAATTCAGAAATATCCTATGACGGACGATTGCCGCCGTCAGCTTTTTGTAAACTACGCATCCTGCGTATACAAGATGGGCGAGCTTCAAAAGGGCGTTGAGCTGCTGGAACGCCAGCATGCCAAGCAGCCCAGCGGGCTGGTGTATGAAACACTCGGCTATTTGTACGTGGAAGCAGGCGATTATGAAAAGGCGCTTGCCTACAACACCGAAGCCTACGAATATGACGATGAGGACAGCATTACCCTTGATAACCTGGCGCAGACCTATTACCGCCTAGGACATGACAAGGAAAAGGCGAAGGAATACTTTGACAAGGCGATTGCCGTTAAGCCCAATCAAATCGACACGCTTTATTTCCTGGCGCAATACGATATTGAGGCAGGCGATACGGCTGCCGCCAAGGCGAAGCTTGAAAAGGCCTCCGAGGGCCGTTTTTCTCCACTGAATTACGCCACGCGCGAAATGGTGGAAAGCGCGCTAAAATCCCTTTGACATTCATTCTCTATGCGGCTCGGGCTTTCGGGCCGCTTTTCTTTTCTATATTATCAACTTTTTGCAGGAAAATATGAATTTTTTGTTTCAATAGTACTTGATTTTTTTCATATCTGGTTTTACAATGTAAATATCCTTTGATATTTCGATATCCGCTATACTGCGGATATCCCAACGCAAGAAAGGGAGAAGCCGATGGCAAAGCGGATTCTTTTGGTCGACGATGAACCATTGATCGTAAAAGGTTTGAAATATACCCTTGAGCAAGAGGGTTTTGAAACGGATTCCGCTGCCGATGGCGAGGAAGCCCTAACCAAATTTTTCTCTGGTCACTTTGATTTTATCCTGTTGGACGTAATGCTTCCCAAGGTA
>JALEIQ010000103.1 GCA_022769795.1 Clostridiales bacterium | reverse complement strand
GGCGTAACAAGCGCCCAGGCATTTTCAAGAACAAACGAGGAAACGACTATGCGGCTTCAACCCTGTGACTTGGCTCTTGGCATTGATATTGGCTCTACCACCGCCAAGGTAGCCCTGGTGCAAAACGGAAACATCCTTTTTGAGCGCTATGAGCGCCATTATTCCCGCGTGCGGGAAAAAACGCTCGAGCTGCTTCAGGAACTTCATCCCCTGATTGAAGAAAAGCCTTTTACAGTAAGCATTTCCGGTTCTGCGGGGCTGGGGCTGGCGCAGCAGGCGGATTTGCCCTTTGTGCAGGAGGTATACGCCACCGCCGAAACCGTTCGCAGCCTCGCGCCCGATACCGGCGTTGTGATTGAGCTTGGCGGCGAGGATGCAAAGGTCATCTTTTTTACCGGCGGCCTTGACGAGCGTATGAACGGTTCCTGCGCGGGCGGCACGGGCGCTTTTATCGACCAGATGGCCGTGCTTTTGAACATGAGCGTTGAGGAATTGGATCAGGCTTCCCTATCTCATAAACGCATTTACCCCATCGCCTCGCGCTGTGGCGTATTCGCCAAAACCGATATTCAACCGCTTCTGAATCAGGGCGCAAGCAAAGCGGATATCGCGGCCAGCATCTATCAGGCCGTTGTAAATCAAACCATCACGGGCCTGGTGCAGGGGCGGCGCATCGAGGGCAAGGTCATGTTCCTGGGTGGCCCGTTATACTATTGCAAGGGCCTGCGCGAGCGCTTTGTGGAAACGCTGGGCTTAACGCCTGAAAACGCGCTGTTTCCAGAACAGGGTCGCCTTGCGGTAGCTCTGGGCGCGGCGCTTTGTTCTCAGTGTATGGAGCCTATCACCTATTCCCAGCTTGTGCACAGTCTGATGCACGCCTCCAGAAAAAGCCAATACGCGCATGAAAGCCTGCCTCCCCTTTTCCAATCCGAGGAGGAATACAAGGCCTTTGCTTCCCGGCATGCCTCCGCCACCGTGGATACACTCTCCATGGACGACTATACGGGACGCGCTTGGCTGGGCATAGACTGCGGCAGCACCACTACCAAGCTTGTGCTCATCTCCCAAGACAAAAGGATTCTCTATTCCTACTACGGCCCCAACCAGGGCGAGCCTGTGGCGCTGGTGCGCGAGCAGCTTATCCGGCTTCGCAAGCTCTGCGGCGACCGCATTCAAATCTGCGGCAGCGCCTCCACCGGCTATGGCGAGGAGCTGATTCAGCATGCCTTCCATGTGGACGAAGGGCTCGTGGAAACCATCGCGCATTATACGGCGGCGCGGTACTTCCAGCCGGATGTGGACTTCATCCTGGATATCGGCGGGCAGGATATCAAGTGTTTCAAAATCCGCAACGGGGCCATTGACTCCATCATGCTCAACGAAGCCTGTTCCTCCGGCTGCGGATCCTTCATTGAAACGTTTGCGCGCTCCATGGGGCACAGCGTGGCGGATTTTGCCAGCCGTGGGCTCAGGAGCCTCGCGCCGGTAAATTTGGGCTCGCGCTGCACGGTATTCATGAACTCTGCGGTCAAGCAATCGCAAAAGGACGGCGCTTCCGTGGAGGATATCTCCGCCGGACTGTCCATCAGCGTTGTGAAAAATGCGATCTATAAGGTTATCCGCGCCAATTCGCCGGATGAGCTTGGCAAGCACATTGTGGTGCAGGGCGGCACCTTTTTGAATGACGCCGTGCTGCGTGCCTTTGAAATGGAGCTTGGCGCGCCGGTCGTCCGTCCCGCTATCGCGGGGCTGATGGGCGCTTACGGCGCGGCGCTGCATGCCATGCGCTTTCAGGAAAGCGCCCTGCTTTCCCTTGAGGCCCTTAACGCGTTCACCCATACCAGCCGCAGCGCCGTGTGCAAAGGCTGTCAAAATCATTGCAGCCTGACCATCAACACCTTTTCCGACGGCGAACGCTACCTGTCTGGCAACCGCTGCCAAAAGGCGCTGGGCCTTTCCCAAAGCGACCCGCTGCCCAACCTTCACGAATGGAAGCGCGAAAGGCTCATGAGCCTAAAGCCCGTGCCCGGCAAGCGCGGCAAGCTGGGCCTACCGCTGACGCTGGGTATGTATGAGCTTGCGCCGCTGTGGCACGCGCTGTTTACGGCGCTTGGTTACGAGGTAACGCTTTCGGGCCTTTCCACGCGCCGCACCTATGAGAAGGGCCAGTTCACGTAGAGTAGGAAGAAACCGCCTTACAGCATTACTGCTGTAGGTTTGCTTCAACCCCTCCCAGAACCGGACTTACACCTCTCGATGTATCCGGCTCGCCATCTGAATTACTGACGATTAGTAATAGCTCTGTCAGGCGTA
>JALEIQ010000098.1 GCA_022769795.1 Clostridiales bacterium | reverse complement strand
GCAGCTTGAGGTGCCCATCCGCATGATCTCCACCGGCCCCAAGCGCAGCGAAATGCTCTATAGGTAATCTTTCCCTTGGGCCGGACGCCTTTGCGCGCCCGGCCTTTTTTCATACTCAGGCGCAAAGGCCGGTTACGCCGCCCGCCGTCAAACCATATTACCCCTATGCTTCAAACGCCCGGGCACGGGACGAAATGTAGGGGTGTTGCAACTTTCCTTTATCACTCGGCTCTCTGTTTTTCTATCCCCACGTTACCGATCTATTGTAACCCATAGGGAGGCGAACATACCGTCACCACTTTTTCGTTTGCCGCCGCTGGGCTTCTGATACACATTCATGCTATAATAATCTTGCCGGTCTGGCTATGAAAAACACAGCCCGGTTGGTAGTCCGGGCATGGCGGCGCGCCGCCATCAGTAGCCCTCCCCTCCTGGGGTCGTCCGCATAGCCGAAACAGGGCTGGCGAACAGGAGGCATGTCATGTGAGCGTGACACTTTTGGTTTTCTTTGAGGATCCGTTCTGGGTGGGAATTGTGGAGCGCCGCGAGGGCGGCAGGCTGCGGGCGGCCAGGGTGGTGTTCGGCGCGGAGCCAAGCGACCGCGAGGTGTACGCCTGGGTGCTTGCGTGCTTTGACGGCCTGCGCTTTTCCCCGCCGGTTGAGGACGGCTTGCGCCGCGCGATGGCGCAAAACCCCAAACGCAGGCAGCGCCAGGCCGCGAAGGCGGCTGTGCAGGGCGTGGGCACCAGGAGCCAGCAGGCGTTGCAGTCTGCGAGGGAGGCAAACGCCCAGCAGCGTGTGGCCCGCGCCGCCAGCCAGCGCGAGGCGGAGGCCCAGCGGCGCTTTTATCTGCGTCAGGAAAAGAAGAAGGCCAAGCATCGCGGGCGGTAGCGCCCGCGAAGAAGCGCACCCCGCGCGGCGGGCGCGTATTAGCGCTCTTTTGTCGCCCCTTATCGGTCTACCACGAGCACCTTGGTGCCATACGGCAGGTGCGTCCAAAGCCAGTAGGCGTTTACGCTTCCTTCCTCCTGAGCGCGCCAGTCCACGCGCACGCAGCCCTCGGAAGCGCGCTCGCCCAGTTGGGCAAGCTGCATGTCAAAATCCATGCCTTCCGCGCTGCGTACATAGCCCACCTGATGAATCAAATTCCCGCCGTCGATGCGGATGGCGTACTCATAGCGAAAGCCCTTGCTTTCAAAGGGAGCCACGCGATCGGTGGTTACAAACGCGCCGCGCCTGGTTTCCCGGAACTCCTTGTCCTCCGCCTTCAGCCCGGTGCTAACCCGCGCATAGCCTATGGGCTTGCCCTGCTCGTATACGGTCAGCATTTGCGTCGCCTTGTTGATTAACACGCCGTAGCGCGTGTTGGGTGTAACAATTTTCAGCTTCTTGGTGGGCACGTAGCCCTCCACGCAGGTATCGTCCTCATGCCGCCAGGCGCGCACGCGCGTGTAGCTTTTGCCAACCTCCAAAACCTCAAGCCCCTGCGACTGGCCGTGCACGTTTCCCACCACGTCGCTTTTGGGATTCGGCCCGGCGTATAACCGCTGGTGATCCTCCGCCTCAATGTCCACAACAACCATGGGGGCCGTCATGGCCTGCCACACGCTCGCGTCATCCAGCGCGGCGGGCAGCAACGGCCCTGTGGGGGCCAGCTCCGCATGGGCCGGGCGCTGATTTTGCACCTTAAGAGGGAAGGTAAAGGCCCTTTCCTCCACGCCGCTCGCGTACACCTTGACGAAATAATCGCCCTCCTTGAGCTTGCGACCATCCCGCTCGCCGTTCCACACCACCCGGAAAAAGCCGCTGTTGTTGATCTTTCTGCGCAAGGAAACCGCCAGCTGCGTCATTTCCGCATCGGCGTAGATTTCCAGCTTCACAACGCATTGTGCCGTTACCGCGCAATCCACAAACCAGGGGCTTGCCCTCTTATGGCTGAAAACCTCGCCGCTGGGCAGGGCGTAATGCAGCGTTGCGATAGGATCGCCCACGCGGAACCCGGCCCCCATCCAATGGCGGGTACCGTCCGCTCCGTCCAATACGGCCATGGCCCGACACGAGCCCGGATTCAGCGGCATACCGCCATAGGTGGTTCCATCCCATGTAAGGGTATTTTCGCCCGCGTGTACCGCCAGGTTTTTCACAATGGGCTGCTGCTCGCCCAGAGCGTCCCAAAGGCGGATGGTCACAAGCCCGTCCGAGGGCGCGTCCACCGTAAGCTCCATAGCCGCAAAGGGCCGTACCTGCTGCGGAACGCGCAGGCCCTCCGCCGCCGCGCCAGCCGCCAGCAGCAGCCATAGTCCCGTTAAAGCTATCCAAACCCGCACCTTCATAGATGTGTCCCCTCGCTTCTTTCGTACAAGTCATCCATTTAGACGCTCGGAAGCCGCTTTAAGTTTTGCGCAAGGTATACACATTTGTAACAAAAGGGGCCCGTTGCAAAATATCAGCCCAAGAAACAACGGGCCTGCCGCTGGGTTTTCTTTCTGCTACAGGCCCATTTATTCCGTTTGCCATTCCAGTACACTGGGTAACAGACGTTCAAGCTCATTCTCAAGTGCTCTGGTTCTTTCTGCCCTTTCCTGCGCTGCAGCCTGCTCAGCTTCTGTCATTCCATTCGTACCCATGAGATAACTGATTCTGGCTATATGATCCTCTTCAGCATATGCAAGCTGCAATTCTCTGAATTTTATCAGATAGGTTTCCAGTTCTTGAGAAGCAGGAGGAATCTTCTCTCCTCGCTGCCAAATGGTTTTCTCGCCATTTCCGATACATACAGCATCATAATCCGCCAAATCAAGCGTCATCAGCTGTCGGTAGGAATTCACATCCACATCCCCGTGCGGAAGAATGCTTGTCATCAAATACAGATGAAGCATTCGCACCCCATTTGCTCCTTCGGAAGTGTAAGTACCCATTCCTCCAATGTTATGCTTACCAAGAAGCTTCACACTAGCTATGACACGCCCATCTGACAATTGAGATAGTCGAA
>JALEIQ010000084.1 GCA_022769795.1 Clostridiales bacterium | reverse complement strand
TCTGCAACGACTCCACCGCTCTGCCCGGCCAGTGCGGCGCCGCCCAGAACAAGGGCCTGACCGCCAAGGACGTTACCATCACCGGCTTCTGCCCGCCCTCCGGCATGACCACCTACCTGGAGAACGGCGTTTGCACCCGTTGGGGTCTGTGGGACTGCGGCATCCAGGGCGCCATGGGCTGCTACCTGGCTGCTTACGTGTCCGCTGGCAACACCGTGAAGGTTGGCGACAAGGTTGACATCCCCGGCATCGGCGAAGTTGAAATCCTTGCCAACGGCGACCTGGTGGAAGGCCAGGAGACCGCTGCCGAGAACAACGGCGTTGTGCTGCTGCCCGAGCGCGTTGTGTTCACCGCTGAGAACGTGGCCGACTATCCGTTCTAATCGAACAAGTCCCTTCGCAGGAGGAGCCCTTCGGGGTTCCTCCTCTTGTGGTGTGCACCGCGGCGCGACGCGGCGCGCGCCTTGTGAAAGCGCGTTTTTGAAATTTTTAGAAAAGGAGATTGATCCCCATGGCCGATAAAGACGGATTGAAGATCGCAAAGGATTATCATGTGAGCGAAGCCTTTGGCAACCAGAACTGCTTTTACGTAAAGGGCGCGAACAACCTGGACTGGGGCATGAAGAAGCACCTGAGCAATATCTTCGACCCCAAGAGCGGCAACACCGTGATGTTTGCCTTTGACCATGGCTACTTTATGGGCTCCACGGCGGGCCTGGAGCGCCTGGATTTGGTGATTCCCAAGCTGGCTCCCTATGTGGATTGCCTGATGGGCACCCGCGGCGCGCTGCGCACCTGCGTGCCCCCCGAAAACCGCAAGGCCATCGCCCTGCGCGTTTCCTCCGGCTCCAGCATGATTAACGACGACCTGAGCCATGAGGTTGTGGCCGTGGACATCGAGGACGCCATCCGCATGAACGCGGACTGCATGGCTGTGCAAACCTTCATTGGCGCGGACGGGCAGCTTGCCAGCATCGATAACCTGAGCCGCGTGATTAACGCGGGCTTCCGCTACAGCATTCCCACGCTGGGCGTTGTGGCCGTGGGCAAGGATATGGAGCGCACCGACCGCTTCTTCAAGCTGGCCACCCGCATCGTGGCTGAAATGGGCGTGCAGATGGTAAAGACCTATTACTGCGATAACTTTGAGGAGGTCGTGGCCGCCTGCCCGGTGCCGATTGTGGTTGCGGGCGGCAAGAAGCTGCCTGAGAACGAGGCCCTGACCCTGGCCTACCGCAGCATTCAGGGCGGCGCGCGCGGTTTGGACATGGGCCGCAACATCTTCCAGAGCGAGCACAGCGTGGAAATGGCCCAGGCCATCCGCAAGATTGTGCACGAGGGCTTCACCGACAAGGAAGCTTACGAGTTCTACCAGGATTTGATTCACTAAGCGACGCAGATTGCGAAAGGGCTGCCGCGGCGCGTTCCTGACAGGGGCCGGTTTCCTGCCGGGGAGCGCGGCGACAGCCCCTTTCAAAAGAGGGAATGATATGGCTTTATCCATTTTGCAGATGGTTTTACCGGTTCTGTTGATGATTGCGCTGGGCTATATGTGCAAGCGGTACGGCTGGTTTGACGAGGGCGGCCTGAAGGGAATCAAGGCGGTTGTGGGAAAAATCACGCTGCCTGTGGTGCTGTTCAACGCCTTCTTCACGGCGGATTATTCCGCCGCGACGCTGCTTACCTTCGCGGCGGTGTTTCTAAGCCTGGGCGCAGCGCTGGCCATCGGCTTTCTGTGCCGCCGATTGAACCCCAAGTATGGGAAGTTCATGCCCTTCCTGATGACCGGCTTTGAGGGCGGCATGCTGGGCTACGCGCTGTTCGGCCTTTTGTACGGCGCGGGGCAGACGCATGTGTTCGCCATGGCGGACATCGGGCAGACGGTGTTTGCCTACACGGTGTTCCTATCCGTGCTCAATGTGGTAAACGGCGATAAGCCTTCGGTGAAGGGCGTTGCGAAGAACATGCTTTCCAACCCCGCCTGCGTGGGCATGCTGCTGGGCATTGTGCTGGGCGCGCTGGGCCTGGGCAAGGCGGTGGCCGCATCGGCCGTGGGGCCGCTGGTTACGGAGGTTATCTCCTTTATTACCGCGCCCACCTCGGTGCTGATTCTGCTCATTGTGGGCTACGAGCTCTCCTTCAACCGGGCGATCATGAAGCCCGTGCTTACCACGGTGGCGCTCCGCTTTGCGGTGATGTGCGCGCTGTGTTGCGTGTGCGCACTGGTCATATTTGCCATCGTGCCGTTTAATAAGCAACTGCTGGTGGCGCTCATGCTGGGCTTCACCCTGCCCGCGCCCTTCATTATTCCCCTCTATGCCGATGTGACGGGCCACGGGGAGTATATCTCCACCACGCTGTCCATTTCTACCCTGCTATCCGTGCTGGCGTTTATTGGTATCGCGGCCTTTACGCTAGCATAAAGAAAAGAGGCATTGCCATGTTAAAAGGAATTTCTCTCCTGATTACGCCCGAACTGCTCAAAATAATTGCGGAAATGGGGCACGGCGACGAGCTTGTGCTGGCCGATGGCAACTTCCCCGCCGCAAGCATTGGCAAGCGCTGCGTGCGCGCCGATGGACACGGCTGCGCCGCCGTGATGGAGGCGTTGATGCCCTTGTTCCCGTTGGATGATTTTGTGGAGGCTCCTCTGGCCGTTATGGAGGTTCCCCACGGCATGTTCCCCGAGGACAAAGCGCCGGTATGGGACGCGTTCCGCAAGGCCGCCGCGATTGACATGCCGGACGCCAAGTTTGAAATGATGGAGCACGACGCGTTCATGGAGCGCGCCCGCGCCGCCTATGCCGTTGTGCAGACCGGCGAAACCGCGCTTTACGGCAATATCATCATTCGTAAAGGCGTGGTGCGCCTGGGCTGAGTACAGAAAAAGGTGGGGTGCAGGGGCATTAGCCCCTGCCGGAGTTTGGGGCGGAGCCCCAAAAACCTTACGCCGCAGCGTTTTCAAGCGAGAGATGCGCCAGCCCAACCGGGCTGGCGCTGCGGCTGTAGACACCCGCCCCAGGAGCGGCACATTCGCGGGGTGCAGGGGGTTCAACCCCCTGCCGGGTTTTGGGGCGGGGCCCCAAAAACCCTATGCCGCAGCGTTTTCAAGCGAGAGATGCGCCAGCCCAACCGGGCTGGCGCTGCGGCTCTTGGCATATCTATGAGGTTTGTTAACAGTCTGGGCCAGACGGCGCTTGCCGTCTGGCAATTTTTTTGTAGGGACGCTTTGCCCAGGAAACATGCCGTATCCTATGCATACGCCACAGGCTAAAGCGAAAGGGACTCCTGAAGGTAGCGGGCGAAGTTCTGACCGGCGATGTTCTCGATCAGCGCCTGGTCAAAGCCGCGCTGGCGCATGCGGTCAAACAGGGCGGGTAGATCGCCCGCGGTGCGCAGACCGCAGGGATAGCGCTCGATGCCGTCAAAATCGCTGCCAAGGCCGACGCAACGTTCGCCGCCCAGATCGCACATGTAGACGATGTGATCAATCACGGTATCGATACTGGCCTGGCCGCTCGGGCTTAAAAACACGGGATAGAAATTGACGCCCACATAGCCGCCCGCGCAAAACAGGGCATGCAATTGGCTGTCTGTGAGGTTACGGGGATGATCGCATAGGGCGCGGGCGCAGCTGTGGGAAGCCATGGGCGGCACGTCGCCATCCATCAAATCCCAAAAGCCACGCTCGTTCAGATGGGAAACGTCCACGGCCATGCGGCATTGGCGCATGCGACGCACAACCTCGCGGCCAAAGGGCGTAAGGCCCTGCGAGCTTCCGCCCACGGCGGGATGGGCCAAAAGGTTTTCGTTGTTCCATACCAGCGCGGCGGCGCGCACGCCCAGCCGCGCGAAGCGCTCCACATTCGAGGGGTTGTTACCGAAGGCCTCGCCGCCTTCAATGGTCAAAAGCACATTGGGCACGCCCGGGCGCGCCTCGGATAGCTGCGTGATCTGCACAAAGCCCTGCTGCTTCAGGCGCTCCAGGGCGGCGAGCTCCCGCGCCACGATGGTGGGGGAAAGCGCCATGCCGCCCGTGCACACAAACAGCGCCAGCGCCTGAACGTGCACGTCGCGGGAATCCAGAAAGTGCTCGCGCCGCACATCGAAGGGAAGCTCCGCAGGGCGGCCTTCGCAAGCCATGGCGTAAAGGGTATCGGCATGCGTGTCACAGATCAGCATGGAAAAGAGCTCCTTTGCGATTATTCCAGTTCGCCATAGTGCGCGCTGGGCGTGAGGTCATAGACGACGCGGGTAACGCCGCGCACCTCGGCGCGGATGCGCTGGGCCGCGCGCTCCAGCACGTCAAAGGGAAGGCGCGCCGCCAAAGCGCTGTCCTGAGAAGCCTGCAAAGCGCGCAGGCATACCGCGTAGCTGCCGGGGCGGTCCGGGCTATTGACGAGTGTGGCATAGAACTGCCATAGGCGCTTATCGTGCCCACCGGCGCGGATTTCCTCCAGAAAACAGGCGTCCGCCGCGCGCAGCAGCATGAGCTTGTCCTCGGTAACCTGGCCGAAAATGCGCAGCGCCAGGCCGCTTGCGGGGAAGGGCTGACGGGCGGCGATGCTGGCGGGCAGGGCAAGAGCGGTGGCGAGGCGGCGCACCTCATCCTTAAACAGATCGTTGACGGGCTCGCACAGGCGCACGGCGGGCGCGTGGATTTGCCCGTCCAGCGAAGCGCCGGGCGAGATGCCAAACAGGGTATCGTTAAAATTGGTGCCCATGACGATGGTGCGGATGCTGTGATCATGCGTGAGCTGGGAAACCAGCACCTGCGTCATGACCTGTGAGGCGACGCGCTCCTTTTCCTCCGGGCTGCTCAGGCCGGAAAGGGCGGTCAGGAAGGCGGCGCGCGCATCCACGTAGGAAACCGCCAGGTTCAGGCTTTCGGCAAAACTAGCCGTCACGCTTTCCGGTTCGTTATAGCGGAACAGGCCCGTGTCCACAAACACGCATTTCAGCCGGTCGCCAACGGCCAGGTTGGCCACCTTGGCGCATACGGCGCTATCCACGCCGCCGGAAACGGCGCACAGCACCGTGCCCTCGGGCGCGGCGTCGCGCACGCGCCGCACCGCCAGATCAATGATGCTGTCCTCGTCCCAGGAGGCGGAACAGCCGCATACGGAGGCTGCAAAGTTAAACAGGAGCTGGGCGCTGTCCGGGTCGTTGCGCTCAATGGGGTATTGCAGGGCGTACAGCGGAAGCGCCGCGTGCTTAAAGCCGATGGGGCGCTCGTTCGCCGTGGCCAGGGCGGAAAGGCCGTCGGGCAGGGTGAGCTCGCAAAGGCCGTGCAGCACGTGCTCCCCGCTGGCGACATCCTGAAACAGCGGATCGCTGGCAAGGCCAAGCGTGACCGAGCCGCGCGCGCAGGCGGCCGGGCCCGCCGCGCCGCCAAAATGGCGGCACAGCACGCCTACCGCCCCGCCTAGCGCCAGGATGGGCGTTTGCGAGGTCAAAAGCGAAAAATCAAAGCCGTCCAGCGCGTCGGCTCCCATCGCGTCCGAGGCGACGATCACGCCGCGCGGCGCGCGCGCGAGCACCTCGCTCGCGGGCGTTTCAAACGGGATGGGCAGGCTGTAAATTTGGCGGTAGCGCAGCGTGCGGGAGATGAGCCCGGCCAGGCTGCGGTTACGGCAGAGAACAAGAATACGGTCTTGCATAACGCCCTCCTATGAACCCTTTCCACCGAAAAATGAGGAATTGTTTTGAACAAATTCTCCACCGGCGGCTGAAAACCCTTCTGGCGGCGCGGTTTTTTGCGTCGAAGGACAGCGAATAGACAAGGATTTACAAATGCGACGCATCCGGGCGGGGTCAAGCAAGGGGAAAGGCGTGCCCGCGCGGGCCGCGTGAGCCCGCGCGGTGCGGCAGGGCCAACTGAAAACAGGGGTTGTAGACTTGCGGGATTATTGGTATAATAAGCATTGGTATATGCTCTACACGTGTGCCCGCCGATAGGGCGCGCGCATAGAATCGCCGTTTCCGCCTTCGGGCGTTGCAGGCTCCGCAGATCGTAGGGAGCCGTTCCCCCACAAGCATCCAAGGATAAGGAGTGCGACATTTTGAGCGATTACTACCGTAACCAGAACCAAAACCCCTATTCCGGCGCGGATGGGATGGCTCCATGGGATGCGCCGCAGGATGGGCTGGAAAGCTTTCAGGCTTCCGGCGTGCCGCTGTGGCAGCAGCCTGCCGGGACGTTTCAGGATCCGCTGACGCAGGACGCATCGATGATGCTTGGCGGGGCGCAGCCGGACTTTCGCACGCAGGGCGACGACGCGCCCACTCGCGTGGCCAGGCCGGTGACACAGCAGATGGTGAACAGGCGCACCACCGTGGAGCGCTCCCGCGTTTCCGCGGAGGGTGCGGCACAGAGCACGCCGCCCAAGGCGGAAGCGCCCGTCGCGCCGGAGCGCCGCCGCCGCAGCCGCGTGGCCGAGCGCGCCCAGGAGGAGGCGCTGAAGGCCCCCGCACAGCAGGATTACGACCTGTTCCAGGCGGGCGACAGCGAAGCCGCCGCGCCTCAGCGCCGCTCAGCCGTGCCGGGCGGCCGTTATACGGGCGCGCGCACCGCGACGCCCGTGGGAACGGCGGCACGCCGCCCTGCCGCGCAGGCGGACGAGGGCGGCACGCGGCAGCCCCGTCAGCCGCAGCCTCGGCAGCAGGCCGCAAGGCCCGCCGCGGAGGCGCAGCGCGCCATGGAGGAGCAGCCGGTTCGCCAGCAGCCAAGGCGGCCCGCTGCCGCGCAGGGGCAAAGGCCGCAGCCCGCGCGTCATAACGCGCCCCTGCGGCAGGAGCCTCAGGACGCGCCCATGCCGCGTCGCCAGGCGGCGAAGCCCGCCGCCAGACCGGCGGACGAGCCCTATCGCCGTCCGTCCGCATCGGTTGAGCGCCCGCGCTATGAATTTGAGGACGAGCCTGAAACGGTTGAGGAGGAGCCGCGCCGTCGCGGCGGCGTGCTGGTTCCCCTGCTTGTGGCGCTGATGGTGCTGGGCGGCCTGTTGGCCGGCCTGTGCCTGCCGAAATGGGAATCTATGGGCGGCAGCATAGGCAAGCTGCTGGCCCCCGTGAAGGGCAGCGTTGTAGGCGCGTTTAACAGCGTTAAGAACATGATTGTGCCTGAGGAGGAGCCGCTGAAAAGCTTCAGCGCCGCGGCGACCGACCTTACCGCGCCCACCCAGGTGATTTTTGCCGTGCAAACCACCAAGAACGTTGCGGGCATCCGCATCGTTAACGACTTTGGCGATATCGTGTACGAGGGCGAATACGACGCGGATATGGAGGCTACCGGCGAGGTAATCTCCAACAGTAACGTGCTTTTGTGGAACCCCTCCGCCAGCGTTACAGAAGGATATGCGGGCAGCTATACCGTTTATGCCATCAAAAAGGACGGTACGCAGAGCGAGGGCCTTGCCGCCGCCGCGCCGGTGAACATTGCCGAGCCGAAGCCAAGCGAGCCGCCCGTGCAGGGATTCGCGTGCGATACCGCCATTTCGGCGGTTCCGGCTCGCATTGCCTTTACGCTCACCACCTCCACGGACGTAACCGCCGTGCGCGTGGTGGACAGCTATAACGCGCCCGTAGCCGAGATGTACCTGGGCGACCCCGCCGGAGAGAGCGGCAGCGTTGAGGATAATGGCGACAGCCGCGTATGGACGTTGTATGCCGGTGTGGAAGCGCCCTATGTGGGCGAATATACGGCGCAGTACCAGGCGCAGGGCGAGCTGAACTTTACGCCTTCCGGCTTTGACGTGGAGGTGCAGTTGGGCGGCGAGCCTTTGGAGGCGACCGAGGCCCCCACCGCCGCGCCTGTGGAAACCCAGGCGCCCACGCTTGCGCCCACGCCCAAGCCTACGGCCACGCCCAGCCCCACGCCTACTCCGGAGCCTACGCCGGAACCCACGCCTACCCCTGTGCCCACCACCTCGCCCCTGCCGGCCCTGAGTGCCGCTGCGGGCGTCGGTGCGGATCCCTCGGAGCTGGAGTTGAAGGCGACGGTATACAGCGGCTCAAAGACGGTTTCCAGCTATAACCGCTCCCGCGCCATCAACCTGCTCAACGCCTTTACCACCAAGGTAGGCGGCAGCGATTACGCGGGCTGGCGGCAGGCGGGCGTGCTTACCTTCCGCAGCGGACCGCTGCGTCAGAACGCCGCCTATGGTACGGTGGACGTGCAAAAGGGCGCGCTTACCGAGGTATGGAGCCAGCCCATCGGGTTTATGAAAACCAACGACGGCGCGGCCTACGGCGTTGCGGCCCCCGGCCAGCCCGTAATTGTAAAATGGCCTACGGAGCTTAGGCAGCGCATGGGACTGAAGGATGAAATGAAGGAAGTGGTCGCCCTCAAGGAGGTCATCGTGGCCGGACAGGACGGCAACGTTTCCTTCTACAACCTGCTCACGGGCGAGGCCACGCGCGATCCTATCGAGCTGGGCGCTCCCAGCCGCGGCGGCCTGAGCGTAGCCACCAACGGCACCCCCGTGCTGGGCGTTGGCCAGTACAACAGCCGCCTGGCGAATAAAACCGTCAAAAACGGCTATCACATCATCGACCTGGTGAACAACAAAAAGCTGCGCCTGATCGCGGGCGACGGCAAGGATAAGAACAGCAACTACAGCGGCTTTACCGGCTCCGCCCTGTTTGACAGCGCCACCGGCACCATGATTGTGGGCGGTCAGAACGGCGTGCTCTATACCGCCGAGCTGGGCCCCGTGAAGAACTCGTACAACTACCAGGCCAACTCCATTTCCCTGGGCACTGATACGCAGGCCTACAAGACGCAGATCAAGGATCAAAAGAAAACCAACACCAATATCGACGCGAGCGTCGCCATGTATAACAACTACGTGTACTATGCCGACCAGCAGGGCGTTGTGCAGTGCGTGGACGTAAACACCCTCAC
>JALEIQ010000081.1 GCA_022769795.1 Clostridiales bacterium | reverse complement strand
GCGCTTCCCATTCCCGCTGCGGCGGCTTGCGCTCGGGCGCGTCCTCCTTCCACAGCAGCAAGGCGGCGCCTCCCGCCATAGCGCCCAGGCCCGCCAGCAAAACCGCGTAGCAGTTGTGCAGCGCGTAGGTCATCACCGCGTTGATAGCGTTTACAATTCCATTCTCGGAAGGCATGGCAAAGGAGGATAACACCAGCCTGAGCTGATCGTTGTCAATAAGCGGCAACACCGTGGCCAAAAGGCCCACAAACGCCGCCGCGCAGCCCAATCCAAACAACAATCCGCCGGCAGCCTTTCGTGCTTTCATTTGCATAACCCTTTCACTACAAAAATGCGCGGTAGTTACATTTCGCGGTTGGGATAGCCTTTTCCTTCCTTCTTTCGGCAGGAAAAACCAAGGCCGCGCAGAATCTTTTTGAGGTAGATCATGCGATACGGGAGGTACAAGAGATTGGACGGTTATAAGCTTACCTATAATGTTGACATGGTATTTTGCATAGACGCCACCGGGAGCATGCGCCATGTGCTGGATTTTGTAAAGCAAAACGCGCTGAACCTGTACCGCGATGTTGTGGCGGAAATGGAAAAGAAGCACAAGGTGATCAATCAGCTGCGCGTGCGCGTAATCGCCTTCCGCGATTATGTCGCCGACGGGGAGGACGCGATGCTCAGCAGCGATTTTTTCGTTTTGCCCGAGCAGGCGCAAATGTTCTATGACTGTGTAAACGGCATTACCGCCAAGGGCGGCGGCGATATTCCCGAGGACGGCCTGGAGGCGCTGGCCTATGCCATTCGCAGCGACTGGACGCGCGAGGGCGTGAAAAAGCGCCATATCATTGTAATGTGGTCGGACGCGCCCACCCACGAGCTGGGCCATGGCAAAATCGCCCCCTGGTACCCCGAGGGCATGGCAAAGGATTTTGAGGAGCTAAGCCTGTGGTGGGAGGACGAGCAGCTTGGCGGCGGCATGGATGAAAACGCAAAGCGCCTGCTTCTTTTTGCCCCGGACGCGCCCGCCTGGAGCCGCATTTCCTCGGAATGGGGCCAGGTGATTCATGTGCAAACCGTCAGCGAGGGCCTGCTGGACGTGGAATACCGCCAGGTGCTGGACGCTGTGTGCAATACCATCTAACCCTCTTACCAGCAGAAAGAAAGGGTCGATTTTGATTGCAGGAACGCCTGCTGTCCGCAAGCTATGCCAGCCTCCCCGGGGAGTGTGAGGATAGCTTTGCCATGCAAGCCGATTCTCAGAACGCTTTTTTGTGCGTCGCCGATGGGTGCGGCGGCCTGGGCAGCCGCCGCTACCCGGCCTTGGACAACCATACCGGCGCGTATATTGCCGCGCGCCTGGCAACCCGTTCCTTTCTCAACTGGGCGCAGGAGCGAAGGCCCATGCCCGATACGCCCGAAATGGGCGCGGCCCTCTGCCGGGAGCTTGAGGGCGATTTAAGCGGCATATTTCGTCACTTTGCGGATAAGCATTGCCGGGAGCTTCCCCAAAACCGCATCGTAGGCAGCATGCAGCGCACGCTGCCGTGCACGTTTTGCGCCGCCGTTACGCAGGAAAGCACGGCCGTCCTGCTTGATATATGCTTTTTCTGGGCCGGGGACAGCCGCGGGTATCTATTGGACGCGCAGGGCCTGCATCAATGCACCGAGGATCATCTTCGCTCCCAGCCGGACGCCTTTGAAAGCCTTTACCGCGATACGCCGCTTACCTCCCTTCTGTGCGCCTGCCAGCCCATCCATATAAGCCTGCGCAGGCTGCGCGCGCCCCTGCCCTGCGCCGTGCTCACGCTCACGGACGGAGTTTACGGCTGTCTTTCCTCCCCGATGGAGCTTGAAATGCTGCTGCTCAACACCCTGCACGCGGCCTCAAGCTGGGAAAGTTGGCAGCGCAAGCTTTGCAATCAGTTCAAAAAGCTTTGCCATGACGACGCCACCCTTCTGTGCCAGCCCTGCGGCGCTATGGACTTTTCCGCCTTCAAGGCGCTGATGGCCGCCCGGCGCACGGTTTTGCAGAAGCAGTACGTCACGCCTGTGCGCAGGCATGGACACGAGCTGGCGTTTGCGCGTGAAAAGTGGCGGACATACCGCCAAAATTATGACTGGACACAAGGAGGCCGTCATGAACGAGCTGATTGGCGGATATAAGCCCTTAACGCCCATGGTAACGGCGGGCAGCGGCAGCGCCCGCTGGTGCATCGCCTCCCGCGGCTTGGAGCGTTTTTTTCTAAAGCAGTTTCTTTCCCCCGTCTTTCCCGTGGATGAGAGCTCTCCGCTGGGGCGCAGGCAATTGGAGCGCTGCGAGGCCTTTGAGCGCCAAAAGCAGCGGCTGTACAAGGCCATTTCCCTTGTGATCGGGGACACGCTTGTGCCCGTGCTGGACTTTTTCCGTTACGAGCGCCATTACTACGCCGTAAGCGAGGCCGTGCCAAGCGGCCATATCGCTGCCGAAAACGTCCGGGAGCTTTCCCCAAACGAGCGCCGCGCGCTTCTGCTCCAGTTGGCCCTGTGCCTCCAGCGGCTGCACACGCAGGGGATTGTTCATGCCGATCTCAAGCCGGATCACGTGCTTCTGCTCCGCCACCCGGACGGCTTTCACGCACGACTGATTGATCTGGACAGCGGTTTTTTGGCCGATGACCCGCCCAAAACGCAGCGCGAGCTTGAGGGCGATCCCGTCTATCTGTCCCCGGAGGCGTTTTTGTGCATGGCCGGGCAACCGGCCATGCTGACCTGCAAAATAGATACGTTTGCTTTTGGCGCGCTGTTTCACTGCCTGTGGACAGGGGAGCTGCCAAGCTTTGACCATGACCGGTACGCCTATCTATACGAGGCCGTTTTGGATGGCGCAAAGCCCGTGCTGTCCCCCGCCCTGCCCGGTGAATATGCGGATGTAATTGGGCGCATGCTCCTAAAAGACCCCTTGTGCCGTCCCGGGGATGGCGAACTGGTTTCCATCCTGGGAGCGCCAGCCTTTTTCGGCGATGATCGCGCATATGAAGAAGCACGCCCGCTAAACGGCCTGACACGCTTTATGAAGAAAAGCGTCCGAATCTGATATTAATTGAAAACAGCGCCCGCCGCGTTTCCCAAACGCCGCAGGCGCTGTTTCTCCTATTTATTCCAACAGATGATCGTTTTCCATTACAAAGTGCTCCGGCACCTGCTCATATCCCCGCCAGCCCAGTGCGACCCACTGGTCGAAATAGGGCTTGACCTCCTCCTTGGACGCAAACAGCGTTGCCTGATAGGGATATTCCGGGCTGTATTTTTCAAACGTCAAATACTGTCCGTCCGGCAGGGAAACCAGCAGCGCCGCGTGCGACGGGTACAGCCCGCATCCCTGCTGCACCGTCCAAACGGTCAGCAGGGATACGCTGCCTTCCTGAAAAGCAACGCCATATTTCTCCCATTGCGCCTTCACCTGTCCGGCACGTTCACGCGCGTCCTGCGCCCCGTCAAAATCTATCATCTGATACAGGGTGAAATACCGGCGTATCGCCTCCTGCGGGAATTGGAGCCCTGGGTTGGCTTCAAAGCCGTCCAGATCCGTCTGAAACCATTCCCGGTTCCATAGGCTTTCCTCCAGCATGCTTTCAACCGTAATGCGCTCCTGAAGCAGGAAAAAGGCCGTAGAGCGGCAAAGTACATCCCAATAGTCGCGACCGGCCGCCTTCCACCACTGGTAGTTATAATCGCCATACGCGCTGTCATCGCCGTAGTCCACAGCGCCGTTCATGGGCACAAAGCCCTTTACATGCGTGTAAACGGTATTCTTGCTGCTGAGCATGTTGAAATCAGCAATCCATTCGCCCACCGCGTCAACGGCTTCCGCGTTCAGCCCGGCGGCCTTTAGCTGCGCCAGCACCCAGATAAGCGTTTTCTCGTCCTCCATGTTTGAATAAAGCGGTTCGCCCGGTTTGGCGGCATACGTACCCGCTCCCGCGCAGCCGCAGAAGGGCAGGCAAAGCAGCAGCGCCGCCAATAAAGCCGCAAGCCGTTTTTTCATCCGTCATTCTTCCTTTCCAATGTGATTGGCATAGGGTTTCAAACGAAATATCCCCCCGCAGCAGTCACTCCACAATCTCCACGCCCAGCAGGCCGCTCAGCTCCAACGCTTGCGCGGGCGTAACCCTCAGCCCGCGCAGGTCAAACAGTGTAATCGTCCAGCCGGGAATCTGGCAGGTGCTTACGTCCAGCCCCATCAACGGCGTTCGTATCCATTGCGCTTTGGCCAGGTCGCAGCGGTCAAAGCGCACCTTGGGCAGCTTGACCTCCGACCACATGCTTTCGCGCATTCTGCAATCCTCAAAGGCCACGCGATCCAGCTTTGTTTCCGCCATAGAGAGGTAATCCAGCATGCAGCCCGCAAAGGCGGTATTCATCACCGCGCCCCTTAGCAGCTCCAGCCCGGTCATGCGGCAATCAATCAGCCGCACGCGCTGAAAGGCCGCGTTTACCAGCCGCAGATTGCTCATCTCGCATTTTTCAAAAACGCAGTCCACAAACCCAATCCGCTTGAAGTCCAGTTCGTCGAAGGTGCAGCGTTCAAACCGGCAGCCTGAAAAATCCAGCGTTTTTCCCTCGAAATTTTCAAGCGCGCCGCCATTAAAGCTCATACCGTACAAATCGCCATCCTGCGCCAGGGCCCGTTCCGCCGCTGTGGCAAGGTCGTTTTCCTCCATCCGCGCCAAATCCTGCACAGGCCTGCCGGGCTTCCATCCCTCCGCCATAGCCGCATTCCCGCCTTTCCGCTCTGTCCATCAGGGTTCACAAATGATATAGCGGTCATATCCGCGTTTCACCAGCTTTTCAAAGGCGTCCCAAGCCTCCGGGGGCATTGGGCACGCCGCCTGATAGCCTTTGCGGGCGTATATGTCCATACGTTGAAAATCCCCCACAATATTGCTCACCATTTCCTGCTCGCTCACGCCGCAGGCGGCAAGCCGGTTCAAATACCCTTCCAGCGACCTGTCCGCGGGCGCAATCAAAAAGGCAGTCCCATCCGTCCATTGCTTTTGCAGCGTTGCGCGCAGGCGCGCGCCCATATTGGGCTGATGCACCGCAATCACCTTTTTGGGGCGAATCCCCTTTTCGCTTAAAAGCTGGCGCGTAAAGGCAATATTTTCACCCGTATTGGCGGAACGTTTCTCCAAAAGGATTCGTTCGGGAGGCACGCCCATGGCAACGGCTGTACCGGCATATCCCTCCGCC
>JALEIQ010000072.1 GCA_022769795.1 Clostridiales bacterium | reverse complement strand
CCGCTTCCGCCGCGAGCCCGCGCCCGGCGATACGGAGGCGGTGGAGCCGTGGAGCAGCACCCGCGTGCAAAACGAATACCGCTTCGGCGGAAACCTGAGGGGCATCATCAAGGCCGTGCCGTATCTCAAGGAGCTGGGTGTGGAAATGATCTATACCACGCCCCTGTTCCTGAGCGATACCTCCCACCGCTATAACACGTTTGACTATTTCAAAATCGATCCCCTGCTGGGCACGGAGGACGATTTGCGCGAGCTGTGCGACGAGCTGCACAAAAACGGCATGCGCATTGTGTTGGACGGCGTGTTCAACCATTCGGGCCTGCAATTCGCGCCCTTTGTGGACGCGATGGAAAAGGGCGAGGCTTCGCCGTATTACGGCTGGTTCTGCTTTGATGAGCGCATGCCTCACGGCTACCATACCTTCGGCGATTGGAAATACATGCCCAAGTTGAACCTGCGCAACCCCGGCTGCGCCCAGTACTTGTTGGAGGTTGGGCGCTATTGGCTGGAAAAGTGTCACATCGACGGCTGGCGGCTGGACGTGAGCCCCGAGGTATGGCCGGATTTTTGGCGGCAGTACAAAAAGATGATGCGGGAGGTCAACCCCGATAGCCTCATGATTGCCGAGTGCTGGGACGACAGCCGCGAATGGCTCACCCAGGGCGATATGTTTGACGCGACCATGCACTATGTGCTCAGCCGCAACATTTGGGCCCGCTTCTGCCGCCACGATATTTCCGTGGAGCAGTTTGACTGGGCGCTCAACCGCGCCGCCATGCTTTATCCCCAGCGCACGCAGGAGGTGCTGTGGACCTTCCTTGGCAGCCATGATACCCAGCGCCTGCGCACGCGCGCGGGCGGCGACCTGCGCATGCTGCACGCCGCGTCGTTCTTCCAGTTCACCTATCTTGGCTCGCCCATCATTTACTATGGCGACGAGCTGGGCATGGAGGGCGGCGACGATCCGTTCTGCCGTTTCCCCATGCGCTGGGACGCTGTGGAGGGAAACCCCACGCACGCGCATTACCAAAAGCTGGCGCGCATTCGCAGGCAAACGCCCGCGCTGCGCGTGGGCAGCTTCCGCACGCACGCGGCGATGGAAAACGGTCTGTATGCCTATGTGCGCGAGGCGGGCGGCCAGCAGGTGCTGTGCGTGGTAAACACCGGCCTGGAGCCCATAAAGACGCGCCTGGCGTTGCCAACCAGCCTAAGCGGCTTGGCCGCCGTGCACGACCTCTACGCCGACCGCAGCCTGCCCGTGGAGGACGGCGCGGTTTGCGTGCGGCTGGACGTGGGGGAAGGCTTGATTTTGGCGTAGGATGCGCTACAATGGAATTTGAAATAGCCCTGACACAAAAGGAGGACGCGGCATGAAGGAACTGGTTGAGGCCATACGGGCCCGGGGCGTGGGCGTTGGCACGGATATTGTGAAGGTGGATATGTTTTTGAACCATCAGCTGGATACCGGCCTGTTTGTAAAGATGGGCCGGGCGTTTGCGGATGCGTTCGCGGCTGAAAAGCCCGACCTGGTGCTTACCGTGGAAGCCAGCGGCATCGCCGCCGCGCTGACTACCGCCATGGCCTGCGGCAACATTCCCGTTGTATTCGCCAAAAAAAGCCGCACCCGCAACGTAACCGGCGATGTGTACGAAAGCCGCGTGTTCAGCTTCACCCATGGGGTGGAAAATCATATCCGCGTGGCAAAGCCCTATTTGCCCGCTGGCGCGCGCGTGCTGATTGTGGACGACTTTTTGGCCAACGGCGAAGCCGCCGAGGGCCTGTGCGACCTGGTGAGGCAGGCGGGCGGCATGGTTGTGGGCATTGGCGTGTGCGTGGAAAAGAGCTTCCAGCCGGGCCACGCAAAGCTGGTCCAGGAGGGCTACAAGGTTGTGGCGCTGGCAAAGGTCACAGGCATTGAGGACGGCAGGCTGATTGTAGAGGACTGAGCGGGGAGAGGGGACGCGCGTGGGAGGCTCCGCCTCCCGCACCCACCGTCTAAGGGCTTCGCCCTTAGGAATCCCGTTTTTGCCCGCGCATTGCGCGGGCAATTCGGAGGGACAGGGGCAACAATTCACAACATCAATCGTCGCAGAGGGCACTGGCCGTGCCCTCTGCTCGTTAAGGCGTATCTCATAAACCCGGAGCGCAACTCCACCCCAACCCGCGCCCGCAAGGCCAAACTCCTAAACCCGGAGCCAAACGCACAAGAGCGGCAATAGCAAGCGCAGGCAAAAACCCCCGCCGGTTTTGGGCGCGGATCAGGACGCACACCGCACAGTTCAAGCCCCCAAGGCAAGCCCAACCCCCGCACAAAGAGCGCCGATTGTGCGTCCCCGCGCCCAAAACCGGCGGGGGTTTTTGCCGAAGTCTGCGTGCCGCCGCTTTCTGCCTACTCTTTCCAGAAAGAGTAGGCGCAGGGTGTGGGGGCGCGTAGCCCCCACCCAGTTTCGCGGAACCGCTTCCGCAAAGGACGCAGTCCCAAGCCCAGCGGGGGCCACCCCGCAAAAAAGGCAACGCCCCAACTCCCCCGCGTCGTAGCGCACTTTTCGGCGGGCTGATACATAGCCCCGCCTTTTTTCTTGCCCGTTTTGGGCGCTCCATCCACGCGCCGCGACCTTGCGCTTGCAAAAAACAGGCGGACAGGGTACAATAGCCCTGTATCATTTTTCCTAATCGGGCCGATTGGTCCAAGCATCACAAGGAGGATAACCCTATGAATCCCTATGTGTTTATGACCGACTCTGATTCGGATCTGCCGTACCGCTATGTGGACGAGCTGGATCTGACCATGGTGTACATGCCCTACATGCTGGACGGAAAGGAATACCTGGACGATTTGGGCCGCAACGGCAAACAGAAGGAATACTTTGACAACATGCGCGCGGGCGCCGCGCCGGTCACCTCGCTTTTGCCCACGCCCGTATATGTGGATTACTTTGAGCCCTGCTTCAAGGCCGGGAAGGACATCCTGTTTGTGGCCTTTTCCAGCCAGCTTTCCAGCACCATCAACAATATCTACGCCGCCCGCGAGGAGCTTTTGGCCAAGTATCCCGAGCGCAAGATGATCGTTGTGGACACGCTTAGCATCTCCGCGCCACAGACCATCCTGATTTTGAAGGCGCACGAGCTGTACCGCCAGGGCAAATCCATGGAGGAAGTGGCGGAATGGCTGGAAAACAACAAGCTGCGCGCCCAGGCATGGTTCACGGTGGATGATTTGGTGTACCTGCGCCGCGGAGGCCGCATCAGCGCGGTGGCCGCGACGGTGGGCACCATGCTGGATTTGAAGCCCATCATCACCGAAAACCGTGCCGGTAAGCTGGTAAGCGCCGATAAGGTGCGCGGCCGCAAGGCGGCCCTGCGCGTGCTGGCTGATAAGGCTGCCGAGCAGATCGACGATCCGGCTGAGGCCATGCCCATTATTTTGCAGGCGGACGCGCCCGAGGACGCGGCGCGCCTGGACGCCCTGGTGCACGAGCGCGTGCCCGGCCTGGGGGAGATTGCCACCTACTATGTGGGCCCGGTTATCGGTGCGCACTGCGGCCCGGGCACCGTTGCCATCTGCTTTTTTGGCCAGGAAAGGCCCTGCTGAGCAAGGTTCCTGTGGAGTACAGCGGGTCTGGCGCCAGCCTGTTTGGGCTGGCGCTGCTTTTTGGGAAAAATGCAGCGGCATAAGGCATGAAACGCCGCCTCAAGCGGAAATGGGAGAGTGAATCTCCCGGTTTTTTTCCGCTTAGTACCGCTTCGCTTACCCTATGCCCGCCATCAAACATTTTTTTTAAAAACACGCCTATCAGTCATTCTGAATTGCCCATAAGAATTTTTCATGTTTCTGCGAACCTGCTATAGTATGAAGGTGAAAAAATGCGCAGCCTGGGATAGGCAACGCAACGACAAAGGCGGGATAAGCGCATGGATTATGTAGACCTGGGCAAGCGTATCCGCAAGCAGCGCGTGTTTCTTGGCTGGACACAGGAGCAACTGGCCGAGCGGGTAGGCGTGAGCACATCCTTTATGGGCCATGTGGAGCGCGGCACCCGCAAGGCAAGCCTGGAAACGCTGGTTTCCATTTCCAACGCAATGGAGCTGAGCATGGATTATATGCTGGCCGGTAGCCTAAATAACGGCGGTATGGGCCCCATGCCGCCGCAGCTCAATCAAAATCAACGCATGGCGATGCAGGAAATCCTCACCACCATTCAAAACCATTTAACCGACTGGAACACCCCGGACGAGTCCGTTACCCGCGACTGAGCATTTCCATTACTACGTCGCGCATGGAATATAGCCCCGCGGGCTTGTCCACAAGGTAGCGTGCCGCTTTCAGCGCTCCCTGCGCAAACAGGGCGCGGCTTTCGGCCCGGTGGGTCAGGATGAGCTGCTCACCGTTTCCATAGAATCCCACCTCATGCTCGCCGGTTACGGTGCCGCCTCGCACGGCATGGATGCCAATCTCACCGACGGCGCGTTTCTGCGTGCGCCCATAGCGCCCGTACACGGGCTCCGTTTCGGAGCCTGTTTGCTTTTGAACGGCCTCATACAGCATCAGCGCCGTGCCGCTAGGGCTGTCCGCCTTCATGCGGTGATGCTTTTCCACAATTTCGATATCAAAGCCCTCCAGCGTGCGGGCGGCTATGCTTACCAGCTCGCTTAGCACGTTTACGCCCAGGCTCATGTTGGCGCTGCGCAAAATGGGGATGCGCCTGGCCGCCTCGCGCACGCTTTGAAGCTCCACATCGGTATAGCCTGTGGCGCAAAGCACCACAGGCATGTTTTTCGCCACGGCCAGGTTCAATAGCTCCGGCAGCGCGTCCGGACGAGAAAAGTCAATCAGCACGTCAGCGCCCTGGCTCACCTTTTCAAATCCCGTCACGATGGGAAACGCCGCCGCCTGGCCGCAGTAGGCCACGTCCACGCCGCAGGCCACCTTCACGCCCGCGCCTTCTGCGGCCAAAGCCAGCTCGCGGCCCATGCGGCCCAGCGCGCCGCCAATCAAAATCTCCATGGCTTTCACCTCTGTAAAATGCAAATCAGCTCAAAAGGCCAAGCGCCTCAAGGGCGTCGTGCAGCTTGCGCCTCGTGGCCTCACCGGCCTCAATCAGCGGCAGGCGCAGCTCGCCGGAGCACAGGCCCAATAGCTGCATGGCGTATTTGCAGGGAATGGGGCTAACCTCGCTAAACAGCGCGCGTACCAGCGGCAAGCAGCGAATTTGCATCTCCAGCCCTTCGGGTTCGCCACGCAGGCAGGCGTTGGCCATGCGGCTCATATACGTGGGCGCGATATTCGCCACCACGGAAATGACACCCTGCGCGCCCAGCGATATCAGGGGGTGCACCATGTCGTCGTTACCGCTGTACAGGGTAATCTTTCCCTCCATGGCGCTGAGCTTTTCCATCACGCGGGGCAGGTCGTAGCTGCTTTCCTTCAGGGCGATGAAGCGGTCGCTGGCGCTTAAACGCATCAGCGTTTCCGGGGCGATGTCCAGATTGGTGCGGCTGGGCACGTTATACAGGATGATGGGAAGCTGCGTGTGCTCCGCAACCGTCATAAAATGGGCGTAAAGGCCCTCCTGCGTGGTTTTGTTGTAATAAGGCGTTACCACAAGCTGGGCGGCGCAGCCCAGGTCGCGGTAGCGGCGCTCGGTATCGATGACCGTTTGGGTGCAGTTGCTGCCCGTGCCGCAAATCACGGGCACGCGGCCCTTTGCCGCAACTACCGTTTCGCGTATCACCAGCTCGCGCTCATCCGGGGTAAGAGTGGCGGGCTCGCCGGTGGTGCCGCAGGCCACGATGGCCGCCGTGCCGCCTTCAATCTGCATGTTTACCAGCCGGTGCAGGGCCTCCACATCCACCTTCCCGGCAGTGAGGGGCGTAACCAGCGCGACGGCGCTTCCGCGAAACAAAGGCGTTGTTTGCATGCTTTTTTCCTCCCCAAAACCTTTCAAAAATCAGGAGATTCGATGGCCGATATAGCCCAGCCTGCACAGGTATTCGGCGCTGAGCACGCCGCCGCCGGCCGCCCCGCGCAGCGTGTTGTGGCTCAGGCACACAAATTTGTAATCCAGCACGGGATCCTCGCGCAGGCGGCCCATGCACACGGCCATGCCATGTTCCGTTTCGCGATCCAGGCGGGTCTGCGGACGGGCGGGATCCTCAAAGTAATACAGGAACTTTTGGGGCGAGGAGGGCAAATCGAGCCCGGCGGTAGCAGGCTTGCAGTTTTCCCAGCGCTCCAAAATCTGTTCGACGGTGGGTTTCTTGCGGAACTTGACGCTTACCGCGGCCATGTGGCCGTCGGAGGCCGGCACGCGCAGGCACTGCGCGCTGATGACGGGGGAAGTCGCGTCCACAATCGCGCCGTTTTCCACATAACCAAAGATTTTTAGCGGCTCGCACTCGCTCTTTTCATCCTCGCCGCCGATGTAGGGAATCACGTTATCGATCATCTCTGGCCAGGTATCAAAGGTCTTGCCCGCGCCGCTGATGGCCTGATAGGTGCATACCACTACCTTTTCAGGCTCAAAGTCCAAAAGCGGCCACAGGGCGGGCACGTAGCTTTGGATGGAGCAGTTGGGCTTGACGGCGATGAAGCCCGTCTGCGTGCCCAGGCGCTTGCGCTGCGCCTCGATCACCGCGGCGTGGGCGCCGTTGATCTCCGGGATGAGCATGGGCACATCCGGCGTGTGGCGGTTGGCGCTGTTGTTGCTGATGACGGGCACGCCCGCCTTGGCGTAGCGCTCCTCCAGGGCGCGGATTTCTTCCTTCTTCATATCCACGGCGCAGAACACAAAGTCCACCTGCGCGGCCACTTCCTCCACCTGGGAAGCGTCCATGACGGTGAGCCTGCCAATTTCCTCCGGAATGGGCCTGCCTTTGAAGGCCCAGCGGTTTTCGACGGCCTCCCGGTAGCTTTTGCCCGCGCTGCGGCCCGAAGCCGCCACGCAAACAACCTTGAACCACGGGTGGTTTTGCAAAAGCAGCGTAAAGCGCTGTCCCACCATGCCAGTTGCGCCGATGATGCCAACCCGATATTGCAGCATGCGAAAAACCTCGTTTCTGTTTCAACTGTATTCACAGGGTTTCCAAATGCGCCGCACGTTATCACCCTATGCGCCGCAGGCGTGTGCGTGCGGATGCAGCGCTTCGCTCAAGAATACCATGCTTGGAGAAAGATGTCAATCCGCCGGCTGTGACGGCGCGCCCTGCCCGGCCCGCCGTTTTCCAGCACGACGATTTTGTCTGCTTCGTCTAAAATTCAAACAGGAATTGACAAGTTTTTTGCAACAGATATATAATCTTAACGTATATACTCCAAACGCAAGGGGAACGAAACATGAAACGGGCAATAAAATCGTACGTATGGCGCATGGCTATTTGGCTGACGGCAGCGGCTCTTTGCTTCTGTATCGTTCCTGACCTGAATGAAAAGACGGCGCAGGCGGAGCCGCGAGCCATCCGGATTCCCTGCGGGATCAATGACCTGCTTCGCCTGGATGAAAACGGCGAACCTACAGGTTATTGTATAGACTATCTCAATGAACTGGCCCAGATCAACAACTGGATCTATGAGTACGTCAACTGCACCTGGTCCGACGCGGTAGCCATGCTGGAGAGCGGCGAACTGGATATCCTCTTTCCCACCACTTATATGTCGGAACGGGAGGATACCATGGATTTTTCCACACAGCCGGGCGGCTATACCTCCATCGGTCTGTTTGCCCGGTCTGACACCAGCTATGGCTATGAAGATTTTAGCGCCTTTGGCGGCGCTCGCATAGGAATAACCCCCGGTTCTTCCAACGAACAGGCCCTGGTTGATTTTGCCCAGGCCCACGGCTTTACCTATACCCCTGTCTATCTGAATTCCTTGAACGAAAAGATTCAGGCGCTTGAGGCAGGGCAGATTGATATGATTCCGATCACTGCCTCCAATAACATCCCCGATACGGTGCTGTTATCCGTATTGGATGCTTCACCCTTCTATTTCACCGTCAAAGCGGGCAATACGGCACTGCTCAATGAGCTAAACCGTGGGATGCAGATGCTGATTACCACCGAGCCTGAGCTGGTGGCTGAAACCACCCAGAAATGCCTTGTGGGCGACAATACCAATGCGTTGGCGCTGACTGCCGAGGAACGTGCCTTTGTGGCTTCGGATCCTGAGATTGTTGTAGGCTTTTATGAAGAAACCGAACCGCTTGCCTATATAGAGGAGGACGGAACCTACAGCGGCATCTATGTGAAGCTTCTGGAGCGGCTCCAGGACACCGTCGGTCTGAATCTGACCCTGCGTCCCATCAGCCGCTCCCAGAATTGGAAGGCACTGCTGAAAAGCGGTGAGCTTGATTTCTACATCGGCTCTTCAGAAAATTTTGCCCGTCAGGACGATGAGCTATTCTCCACCAACGCGATCCTGGAATATGAGAATATCCTCATCATGCAGCGAAACTGTGTGTTTGACTCCCTGGACGCCCCTGTGATCGCCCTGACCCAGGGCCGCTCTTACTGGACGAAATATCTGCCAGAGCTTTTGCACAAGGATATTGAGGTTCAATACTACCAGAACGCACGTCAATGCCTGCTGGCCGTGGCCCACGGTGAGGCTGACGCAACGCTGATCAACAATCTGGAGTTTAACTATCAATCCAAAAATGACCGTTTTGCCGGTCTGATGCAGTGGCAGAATTTCCAATCTTCCTCCGGAGTGGGCCTGGTCACGACAACGAATCCAGACAGCCCCATGTTCTCCATCGTCAACAAGGCAATCAGGCAGCTCTCCCCCGATCTCACCAGCTCTATTATCAACAGCTACCTCAATATGCCGTATGATTCTTATACCCTGGCGGATCAACTGTACGCCTCACGGATGGTGCTCAGCATCGTGTCCATCTCCGTTCTGGCCATTGTCATCATCCTTGTGATGATGGGGCACGCCCGCCGGCGGCAGCAGGCTGCGGAGGAAGCCATTCAAAAGCGCGAAAAGTATCAGCTGCAAATTCTAGCAGCCCTCAGCCAGGATTATTCCGTGATCTATTATGTGGATCTGGATCGGAATCAAAGCAAGGCAGTCCGGCAGGAGAAAGGGCTGCGGGATACCCCGGATGCAGACGCTCCGGTCGTCCACCAGTATTCTGAGGCAATGCAAAGCTTTATCAGCGCCTATGTACAGCCGGATACCAAGGAGCCTCTGCTGGAACTGTGCGATCCCCAGGCGGTTATCCGCCGATTCCAGGAAGAAAAGGGCTTTACTGTCCGCTATCGCATCCTTCCGAGCCAACGGAATCAGGAGTTCTTTGAGATGCACTTTGTGGACGTAAGCGAGAGCGAGCAGGAGCATGTGATGGTTCTGGGCATCCGCTGCGTGGATGAAGCCGTCCACGAGGAGCAGACGCAGAAGCAGCTTCTACAGGACGCTTTGGAGGCTGCCAACCGGGCCAGCGCCGCCAAGTCCGACTTTATGTCAAAAATGTCCCATGATATTCGTACCCCCATGAACGCCATCATCGGCATGACCGCCATTGCGGCCGCCCATGCCGAAAATCCTGACCGCGTGCGGGACGCCCTCGGCAAGATCTCCTCCTCCAGCCGTCATCTGCTGGGCCTCATCAACGAAGTTCTGGATATGAGCAAGATCGAATCCGGCACCATCAGCCTGGCTGTAGAGGAATTCAGCCTGTCTGATCTACTTAACAGTATGCTCCTGATGATTCAGCCCCAGATTCAAGCCCACAAGCACCGCCTCCAGGTTCACATTCAGGACATTCAGCACGAGAATGTGATCGGCGACAGCCTGCGCATTCAACAGGTATTTTTGAACCTTATGAGCAACGCTATAAAATACACTCCCGATGGCGGCGAGATCGGCTTAGCCGTAAGGGAGCAGGCGGTGCCCACAAGCTCCACGGGCTGCTACGAATTCATCGTTGAGGATAATGGCATCGGCATGTCCGAGGAGTATTTGCAGCACATTTTTGAGCCGTTCAGCCGTGCGGAGGATCTGCGTACCAGCAAGATACAGGGCACCGGTCTGGGTATGGCCATTGCCCAGAACATCGTACATATGATGAACGGTAACATAACTGTGGAAAGCCGGCTGGGCAAAGGCTCCAAATTCACCGTGACCATTTACCTGAAGCTTCAGGATACGCAGGACATTGATACGTCAGAGCTGGCGGACCTTTCGGTGCTGGTGGTGGACGACGATGACTGCGCCTGCCAATCCGTCTGCGCCATGCTTGATGAGATAGGAATGCGCAGCGAATGCTGCGCCTCCGGTCAGGATGCCGTTGCGGCGGTTCAGCGCGCGCTGAATACGGCGCTCCCGTTCTACGCTGCCATTCTGGACTGGAAAATGCCTGGCATGGACGGCCTGGACACCGCCAGGGCGATTAAGCGCCTGGTCGGAGATACGCTTCCCATTATTATTCTCTCGGCCTATGACTGGTCCGATATTGAGCTGGAAGCGCGAGCCGCCGGCGTAGATGCGTTCCTCAGCAAGCCCGTATTCAAATCCGGGCTGATCCGGACGTTTAAATCCCTGAGAAACGAGGCACCGGAAGATACCAGTCAGACCTCCCCGCTGGAACCGCTTTTGCAAAATGACTTCTCTGGCCGCCGGGTTCTTTTGGTTGAGGACAATGAATTGAACCGGGAAATTGCACGAGAGGTCTTGGAGATGGCCGGGCTTACCGTTGAGGAGGCCGAAAACGGTCAGATCGCCGTGGAGTTGTTCTCCGCCTCCAAGGCAGACTATTACAGTCTGATCCTGATGGACATTCAAATGCCCGTCATGAATGGCTATGACGCTGCCGCGGCCATCCGTGCGCTAAAACGCCCGGACGCGCTGCGTATCCCCATCCTTGCTATGACGGCCAATGCCTTTGTAGAGGACATTCAAGCCGCCAAGGCCGCCGGTATGAACGAGCATCTGGCCAAGCCCATCGACTTTGAGGCGTTTGGCTCGGTTCTGAAAAAATATCTGTAAAACACTTTGGGGCTCAAAGAGCAACGGGATCTATCCTTTCCGCTATCATGCTCAGGTAAAGCTTTTGAAAATGACTGTAAAGAAAAATATGGAAGTCACAGATGACAATGCCATCCTTGCGGATGAGGCAAAGCGGCGGTGGGTTTAACGTGCCATGAAACAAACGCCCGGCAGCGAGGAGCTGGAAGGCTGCAAGGCGCTGGGCCGGGCGCTTGCCGAAGCTTGAAACCCCAGGCTTTGAAAGGAAAAGCCTGGTTTTAAAAAAGGAAAATATTTTGGAAAGCCTATTGACAATATCAGTTAGTGGTGATAAACTACGGAACGGTTAAAGGTTAATTGCTTCTAACCTTTCTTTTGAGGGACAGGTTAGAAATAGCTAATCAAAAGAAGGCGAGGTTGGATATGATGCCATTGGGGATGGCCTCCATCGGGGATGTGAACGTTATCCAAAAGATCACCGGCAGGGACGAGGTGCGCCAGCATCTGGCCGAGCTGGGCTTTGTGGTTGGCGAAACCGTCACCGTGGTCAACGAGCTGGGTGGCAACATGATCCTGTCCGTCAAGGACAGCCGCGTCGCCCTGGACAAAACCATGGCGATGCGTATTATGGTCTGAATCAAAGGAGGAGGGGCAGCGTATGAAAACGTTAAGGGACGTCAAGGTTGGTCAAACCGTTACCATCAAACGGCTGAACGGCGAAGGGGCGTTGAAGCGCCGCATTATGGACATGGGCCTTACCAAGGGTACGGAGGTGTATGTGCGCAAGGTTGCGCCTCTGGGCGATCCGATGGAGCTGACCGTGCGCGGATACGAGCTTTCCGTGCGCAAGGGCGACGCGGAAAATATCGAGGTGGAATAATCGTTTTTTTGCCCGGAAGTTAGCTATACTTAACATTTAAGGAGGCATATAGGATGGCCATCAAAATTGCTCTCGCGGGCAATCCGAACTGCGGTAAAACCACCATGTTTAACGACCTGACCGGCTCCAACCAGTACGTTGGCAACTGGCCCGGCGTTACGGTTGAAAAAAAAGAAGGCAAGCTCAAGGGCGAGCAGGACGTAATTATTCAGGACCTGCCCGGCATCTACAGCCTTTCCCCCTACACGCTGGAGGAGGTTGTGGCGCGCGGCTATCTGGTAAATGAAAAGCCGGACGCAATTTTGAACATCGTGGACGCTACCAACATCGAGCGCAACCTATACCTGACCACCCAGCTGGCCGAGCTGGGCATCCCCATGATTATGGCGCTGAACATGATCGACGTGACCCGCAAAAACGGCGATAAGATCGACCTGAAAAAGCTGGGCGCGGCCCTTGGCTGCGAGGTTGTGGAAACCAGCGCGCTCAAGGGCGAGGGCAGCCAGCAGGTGGCAAAGAAGGCCGCCGCGCTTGCCAAGCAGCAGCGCACGGCGGAGCCCCCGCATGTGTTTGCGGGCAGCGTGGAGCACGCCCTGGCGCATATTGAGGATTTGATTACCCACCGCGACGGCGAGGACAGCGTGCATCACCATCATGCGGACGGCAGCCGTCACGAGGGCTCCATCGTACCTGAAAATCTGTCCCGCTGGTATGCCATCAAGCTGTTTGAGCGCGACGAGAAGGTTGTGGCGGAGCTGAACCTGCCCGCAGGCATCCGCGCCGCCATCGAGGAAACCATCAAGAACTGTGAAAACGAGATGGATGACGACGCGGAGTCCATTATCACCAATCAGCG
>JALEIQ010000068.1 GCA_022769795.1 Clostridiales bacterium | reverse complement strand
CGGTAGGACATTTTCCCACCTGCTGATTTTGACCTTTGGTTCAGGGGTGTCGGAGTGATCGGGATTCCGGGTCACTTCCGAACACAGTTCCCGCTTTCAGCTTCTGGAAAAGCGGTGGTCGGCCTTCTTCTTAGGAGGCGGTCGCTCTATCCTGCTGAGCTACGGGTGCAGGTGGCGAAAAAATCAGTATTTTCAAGGACTTCCGGCTTTATCCTCCCAAACGCCCTGCGCTTGGAAAGCGTTTGCCGGATGGTATTATACCAAAATTCAAAAGGGTTTGTAAAGCCCCCTTGCGCGCTCCGCAAAAGTTCCATGCCGCGCTGCGCGGCGGGCAGGCCTGTTACTTATATGAAAATTCCGTTTCAAAATTACGCGCATCCTAACAAAACACTTACACATTGGGTGTGGCTATTGGCAGATGCATCCAGGATATCGTATACTAAAGCTAGCCCATTCCCGGCATATGCGGGTGTGCATAGAACGACCCAACCAGTAAAGGAGGTTTCCCCAATATGCGTAAAAAGTTTTTGCGAATCATCGCCTTTGCGGCGGCTTTGGTTATGAGCATGGCCGTGGTAATCACGGCGTTTGCCTATGAAACTATTCCCTATGGAGAGCAGAGCGACGACGTGCGCAAAATGCAGAACAAGCTCAAGGCGAAGGGATATTATGCCGGCGCGGTGGACGGCAAGTTTGGCCCGGCTACACAGAAGGCCGTGCGCAAGTTCCAAAGCGCCATTGGTATCAAGGCCGACGGCAAGCCGGGCGATAAAACCCTGACCGCTCTGTATGAAGGCACCAGCAAGCTGAACAGCACGCGCGACCGCGACCGCTCTAGGGAGGCGAATAACCGTCCCACCAATCCGCGCACGCTGTATTACGGCTGCACAGGCGCGCGTGTGCGCGCGCTTCAGCGCGCCCTGCGCGACGCGGGCTGCTATAAGGGTTCCATCGACGGCGTGTACGGCGATTTGACCTACGATGCCGTAAAGGCCTATCAATACAAGAAGGGCCTGCATGCCGACGGTATGGCCGGCACCAAGACCATTGCCAGCCTGAACAAAACGGCTAAGCACAGAATTGGCACGTCTATGATTATCGATGTGGGCAGCAATGGCGACGAGGTTAAGACCGTAAAGCGCTACCTGGCCGACAAGGGCTATACCATGTCCGACGGGGAGGAGTTTACCCAGACGGATGCCGCGGCTGTAAAGGCGTGGCAGGAGGCCAAGGGCAAAACCGTTACCGGCACCATTACCGAAAACCAGTATAACGACATTGTGCTTGGCAAGGAAGATAAGCAGTAAGCATACCGTTTTTCCGCCCCGCGAGCGACTCGCGGGGCGGTTCGCTATAATAAGGAAGAAACCCCTTTTCAGAATACAAAAAAAATGGTATAATAAAAGACAGTGAACCGCCTCGTGCCGCCAGGCAGATGCAAGGCGGTTTTCCATGCCCGCCTTCGGGCGATAACCGGCGCGGAACGCGCCAAAGGGGAGAGAAATTTGACTGCTGAACAGACGCCGGACATGCTCACCAACCAGCCTGAGAATCCTGCCTTGCAGGAATCCGCGACGGCGGTGGAGGAAAATGTGTATGACGAAACGCAGATTCAGGTGCTGGAAGGCCTGGAGGCCGTCCGCAAGCGTCCCGGTATGTATATCGGTTCGACGGATTTTCGCGGCCTGCATCACTGCGTGTATGAGATTGTGGACAACGCCATTGACGAGGCGCTGGCCGGTTACTGCACCGATATTAACGTGTCTTTGCACAAGGACGGTAGCTGCGAGGTACGCGATAACGGCCGCGGCTTCCCGGTAGGTATCCATCCCAAGCTGGGCCGCCCCGCCGTGGAGGTATGCCTGACCGTGCTGCACGCGGGCGGCAAGTTTGGCGGCGAGGGCTACAAGGTATCCGGCGGCCTGCACGGCGTGGGCGCGAGCGTGGTTAACGCGCTGAGCCGCCATTTTAAGGTGACCGTGTACCAGGACGGCAAGGTGTACGAGCAGGAATACCAGCGCGGCAAGGTGCTTTATGATCTGCGCGTAACGGGCGAAACCGACCGCACCGGCACCACCATTCAGTTTTGGCCCGACGCGCGCTGTGAGGAAAATCCCGACGGCGTGTTTGAAACGGGGGATTTCCAGTTCAATATTTTGAAGGTGCGCCTGCGCGAAATGGCGTTCCTAAACAAAGGCATCCGCATCACCCTTACCGACGAGCGGACCGACCCCGTTCTGGAGCGCGTATACCATTACGAGGGCGGCATTATCGAGTTTGTAAAGTACCTCAACAAGAACAAGGAGGTTCTTTTTGAGGAGCCCATTTACATGGAGGGCGTGGTAAAGGGCACTACCGTGGAGGTGGCCCTGCAATACAACGACACCTATCAGGAAAACATCTACACCTTCGCAAATAACATTCATACGCCCGAGGGCGGCACGCATCTGACCGGCTTTTCCAGCGCGCTTACCCGCGCCATTAACGAGTATGGCCGTCAGTTCAAGTTTCTCAAGGACAGCGACGCGAACCTGAAAAGCGAGGATGTGCGCGAAAGCCTGGCCGCCATTGTGAGCGTGAAGCTGGTGGAGCCGCAGTTTGAGGGGCAAACCAAGTCCAAGCTGGGCAACAGCGAGGTGCGCGGCATCGTGGACGGCCTGGTGTACGATAAGCTTTCCACCTTCCTGGGAGAAAATCCCGCCATTGCGCGTACCATTCTGGAGCGCTGCGTGGGAGCCGCCCGCGCGAGAGAGGCCGCCCGCAAGGCCCGCGAATTAACCCGCCGCAAAACTGTGCTGGAAAGCGCCAGCCTGCCCGGCAAGCTGGCCGACTGCACCGAGCGCGACCCTGAAAAGTGCGAAATTTTCCTGGTTGAGGGCGACAGTGCCGGCGGCAGCGCCAAAACGGGCCGTGACCGCTTCTTCCAGGCCATTTTGCCGCTTCGCGGAAAAATTTTGAACGTGGAAAAGGTGCGTATCGACCGCGCCCTCTCCAATAACGAGATCAAGGCGATGATTACCGCCTTTGGCTGCGGCTATGGCGACGAGTTTAATATTGACAAGCTGCGCTATCACCGCATCGTTTGCATGACGGATGCGGACGTGGACGGCGCGCATATTCGCATTTTGATGCTCACGTTCTTCTACCGCTATATGCGCCCGCTGATTGAAAAGGGCTACGTGTACATCGCTATGCCGCCGCTTTACAAGGTTACCAAGGGCAAGAAGGAATATTACGTTTACGATGACAACGAGCTTGAAAAGCTCATGAACGAGATTGGCCGCGATCCCAAGCCCGAAATTCAGCGCTACAAAGGCCTGGGCGAGATGAGCTCCGAGCAGCTATGGCAAACCACCATGAACCCCGAAACGCGCACCATGATGCAGGTTTCCGTGGAGGACGCCATGGCCGCCGACGAGATCATGAGCCTGCTTATGGGCGACAAGGTGGAGCCCCGCAAGGAATTCATCGAGGAAAACGCCAAGCTGGTAACGGATATGGATATTTAACCTGTGGGCGGAAAAGCGGAGCCTCCAAAAACAGCCTGCCGACAGCCCCTGCCGCCCGCAAAGCGGACGGAAAAAGGGATTCTCCAGGGCAAGCCCTCGAAGTCCTCGAAGCCCTTAAGCGGGGCGTTGGGGCAGCGCCCCAACCGTTCCCCTTCTACCAAAAGGAGTGATTCACCCCAATGGCTTCCACCATTAACGATAAGCTCATTCCCGTTGACCTTGAGCATGAGATGAAAAAGTCGTTCATCAGCTATGCGATGGCGGTTATCATCAACCGCGCGCTGCCGGATGTGCGCGACGGCCTCAAGCCCGTGCACCGGCGCATCCTGTATGCCATGAACGAGCTGGGCATGACGCCGGATAAGCCGTTCCGCAAGAGCGCGCGTATCGTGGGCGACGTGCTTGGTAAATACCATCCTCACGGCGACAGCTCCGTGTACGACGCGATGGTGCGCCTGGCGCAGGACTTCAACATCCGCTATCCGCTGGTGGAGGGCCAGGGCAACTTTGGCAGCGTGGACGGCGACGGCGCGGCGGCCATGCGTTATTCCGAGGCCCGCATGAACAAGCTCACCCTGCACCTGATTGGCGAAATCGATAAGGACACGGTGGACTTTTATCCCAACTTTGACGAAACGCTTTTGCAGCCCACGGTGATGCCCAGCCGCTACCCCAACCTGCTGGTAAACGGCTCCAACGGCATTGCCGTAGGCATGGCCACCAACATTCCGCCGCATAACCTGCGCGAGGTGGTGGACGGCTGCATCTACATGATTGACCATCCGGACTGCACCACCGACGACCTGATGCAGTTTATCAAGGGGCCGGACTTCCCCACGGGCGGCATCATCCTGGGGCAGAGCGGCATCCGTGCGGCGTACCACACGGGCCGTGGACGCATTCTGGTGCGCGCCAAAACCGAGATTGAAACCATGAGCCAGAACCGCAGCCGCATTGTGGTTACGGAAATCCCCTACATGGTTAACAAGGCCAAGCTGGTGGAAAAAATCGCCGAGCTGGTGCATGAAAAGCGCCTGGACGGTATCAGCGATATCCGCGACGAGAGCGACCGCAAGGGCATGCGCATTGTAATCGAGCTCAAGCGCGACGTGCACCCCACCGTGGTGCTTAACTACCTCTACAAGCACACCGCCATGCAGGAAACCTTCGGCGCGAACATGCTGGCGCTGGTGAACGGCGAGCCCAAGGTGCTGTCCCTGCGGGAGATGCTGTACCACTACATCGTCCACCAGAAGGAGGTCGTCACCCGCCGCACCAGGTACGACCTTGCAAAGGCCGAGGCGCGCGCCCATATTTTGGAGGGCCTGCTCAAGGCGCTGGATCATATCGACGAGATCGTGGCCATCATTCGCGGCAGCAAGGATCCCAACACGGCGCGCACGGCGTTGGTGGAGCGCTTCGCCTTCAGCGATAAGCAGGCGCAGGCCATTCTGGATATGCGCCTGGCCCGTCTGACCGGCCTGGAGCGCGACAAGCTGCAAGCCGAGTATGACGAGCTGGAAAAGAGCATCGCGTACTTTAAGAGCCTTTTGGCGGACGAGGTGCTGCTGATGGGCGTTATCAAGCAGGAAATGGGCGAGATCCGCGACAAGTTTGCCGACGAGCGCCGCACGGAGCTAACCGTGATGGAGGGCGAGATCGATATCGAGGATTTGATCCAGAGCGACGACATGGTGGTTACCATGACGCACTTTGGCTACGTGAAGCGCCTGCCCAAGAGCACCTACCGCGCGCAGCACCGCGGCGGCAAGGGCGTAAGCGGCATGGCAACCCGCGAGGAGGACTTTGCCGAGCGCCTTATCATTGTGAACACGCATGAGGAAATCATGTTCTTCACCAACCGCGGGCGCGTTTACAACCTCAAGTGCTACCAGATTCCCGAGGCGGGCCGCACGGCGCGCGGCGTGGCCATTGTGAACCTGCTGCAAATTGCGGGCGATGAAAAGGTTACGGCCATGATTCCCGTGCCGCGCGGGCTGGAGGAGCATTACCTGGTGATGATGACCCGCAAGGGCATGATTAAGCGCACGCCGTACAGCGAGTTTGCCAACCTGCGCAAGGCGGGCCTGATTGCCATCACCCTGCGCGAGGACGACGAGCTGTGCTCCGTGAACCTGACGGATGGCAACATGAGCCTGATTATCGGCAGCCGCCAGGGTCGCGCGCTGCGCATTCACGAAAGCAGCATCCGCGTGATTGGCCGCACGGGCATGGGCGTGCACGCCATGAAGCTGCGCGAGAACGACGAGATCATCGATATGAGCCGCCTGGTGGAGGGCCAGCAGGTTTTGGCCATTACCACCAACGGTTACGGCAAGCGCACCGATCCCGAACAGTACCGCGAGCAGGGCCGCAACGGCATGGGCATTATCGCCATGAGCCTGACGGAAAAGACGGGCGAGCTTGCCGCGCAGCTTGCGGTAGACCTGGACGAGGACATCCTGCTGATTACCGACGAGGGCACCATCATCCGCATGGCGGTGCGCGACATCCGCGAGAGCGGGCGCAATACGCAGGGCGTGCGCCTGATGCGCATTGCCGAGGGCGCGAAGATCGTATGCGTTGCGCGCGCCGAGCAGGAGCCCGAGGAGGAGGCCGACGAGGCCGCCTTTGAGGAGGCGGTGGAGCGCATGGCGCAGGAAAGCGAAACCGTGATGGACGGCTCTCAGGATTCTGATAACGAGGAAATCTAACGGCTTCGTGCCGGAAAGCACCCCGCTTTGCGGCTATGCAAGGCGGGGTGTTTCGTATGGAGAGGCGCGCGCCGGTTTCCCATCATGAAAGCCGAGTGATAGGCGAACTGCCGGGCCGGGCAAGGCCGCCAGAGCGCGACCGCTTTTCAACCGTTCCCATCCCACATCCAGGCTTGCGGCACATAGCCTGTGCCACCTAGATCGGTTAGCAGAACGTACAGTTCATCCTCTACGACCCCTACAATATGGAAGCTCCCCTCGAGCGCTTTTTCCTCTTTGCCATCCTTGGCCTGATATGAGGGCTGACGGTTCTCCAACTCCTCCAGATAGATTTTCTGCGGGAACGCTGGCACCACCTGATCCATTTCATCGCCAAAGGCCAGAAAACGGGTTGACATCCAGCCTGTGAGCCCGTCAAGGCCGATGGCGACCTGTGTCCAATCGCCTCTTTGAGCCAATACGCGAAGCGGCGTGCCGTTATAGAATTTTCCTAGCGATTCCGCTCCTTTGCTGGGAGATGTGCGTAGATGAAGGCGAGCTTTGGAATTGGGATTGCTGACCACCGCCCAGTTCTTGCGGCTAAGGCTGTTTTTGAGGGCGGCTTCCGTTTGGGGTAAGGCCTCGAGATTGGCGTTCCGTAGGGAGGAGCACGGCAAGCTGCCAAGCAGCAGATGCTCCTCGTTGCCTTGGTGCCACGAGCCCTGCATGGTAACCCCGCAAAACGTGCCGGAGTATTCAAAGGATGTGGACATGGAAGAAAAACGCGCCCAGCTTAGCAGCCATTCGCCGTTGGAGGAACGACTATAAATAGCACTGCAATGCTGATCGTCCCATGAAAAGGAGATTTCGCCGTCCGTACTGTGGAATAAATCAAGATAGGCGTCGCGCGGGAGAGGGAACGTGGAGTGGCCGCAGAAATAGCTTCCGTCGGGCTTCATGGAAAACACCTGTACGCGTCGGTTCTCCGCGCTGTCCTCAACCAGCAGCACAAGGCCGCCACTTTGCAGGTCGCTCTGAATCACCCTGCCGGATACGGGAAGCCTATGGGTATCCAGCGCGTTTTCCACCAAAAAGATAGAGCCTGTCCCGCTGGTATCGATAAGGCTGTCCGCTGGCTCTGTTTTCATGCGGGCAAGCAGAGCGCCGGACAGCGGTACGGACATGGTATCTGCTTGGGAATCGATAACCCCGCCTTGGCGAAAATCCACACGTTTCACATTCAGCAACCCGTCCGTCAAGCGGTAATAGCTTGCCGTTGCCAGCGTCCCGCCGTTGAAGCTTGCGTAATATTGCATGGTGTATCCGGGAAACAAGTCGCGGACATTTTCCTCAAAAATGGCGGCGAGTTCCCGGGCTTCCTGCGGCGTGGCGGGATGGGCGCTGGAATACCCGCTCCAATCGCTCATCCAGCCGCCCATATCAACTGCATCTGCGGGAGCCGTCTGCGTGCCGTCGTAGTATTCCAAAACGGTGCCTTTTATCATGACCTCGCCGGCATAGCGCGCGGGGTCGTACCAGCCGCAAATGTTGAAACAGTTTCCGTCGTAATGGTAAGAAAGGCGCGCCGCGCTGCCCGCGCTAACGATATCAAAGCCCAGATCGTTTGGATAGGCGGAGCCATCCGGGCGTATTTGGCTTGTGGAATGACGTACAAGAGATACATCCATGGAATCCTCCATGGCGCGGCCGCTATGGCATAGGTTCCACTCGCCGTCATGCCAGTAAAAGCCGTATAACCCCCACCCTTCCGAGTCCAATGCAAAGGCGTACCTGGTGCCGTCAGGCAAATAAAATTCAATGTAATCCTTCACAGCGCCCTGTGCTGCCGCTTTGTTTTCTTTCAACCAGCCTTCAATCCAAGCCGGAGGCGCGGACGCCTCTGCTAGGACGATAGAAATATGCGCAACGCCCAACAACAGAAAGGCAATGAATCCGCCTAGCCTTTTCATCAAAAATCCTCCCATAATCGATTGCTGTCTAATTAGGAAACGAATGAGGAACCAATTTTCTTCATTTCTGGCAGGAGAAAAGAAAACAGTCTGGGAATATACCCTGATTGTCGGATACATCTATCAAGGCAACTGAGAGAAGGCGCCTTTATCCGCTTAACAGTCATACCCATCCGCGGCGTTCTTAAATGGGAAGAAGTTCAATATGACGGGCTTCCGCCGAGTGTTCACGAGCAATATACCATGTGAAAGTAAAATTCAATTTTAGCTGACTTATCATACCAATGAGAAAAGGAGAACAAGGGGGGAGGAGTTTTTGAAAATACGACGCTTTAGGGCGCAAAATGGGCGCGCCGCGAAATGGCGGCGCGCCCCGTCCTTGGGGAAATCCTCTTATTCCTGTGCGCTTAGCTCCACGGCTTCCTTCTCCGCCTGCCCGGCCATGGCATAGCTCGGGCGCAGCGCAAGGGCCTCCAGGCTCTGGGGCAGGTCGTAGCGCAGGCCGATTTCCAGCATGCCGTCCTTCCGAATCCAGATGCCGCCGTCCTGGTTTGGCAGGGGTGTTCCGTCCGCGATGAGCTGATAGTCCAGAATAAAGTCCGAAATGCCTGTGTCAAAGGCGTTTACGGCTCGCGCCCATTCCTCGGGGCAGGCGATGACCGCCTTGCCGCTGATATCCACATCGGAAACTAGCAGGGAGATATTGACTGTGTAGGCGGCAAACCGCGCCTGGCCGCCAAGGGCGGCGGTGGAGCCCGTGCGGCTTACCGTGAAGGGAACGCGCAGTATGCCGCGGTTCTCCGGCTGCGCAACGTGCGCCCAGCGCACGCCCTGCGCATCCTGATGGTATACGGAGGTGCCGTAGAGCACATTCATCTCAATCTCCAGGGTATCGCTTTGGGGCAGGCCGTCGGGCAATTCCACCTCCTGATAGCCCTGGATGGTGCGCTCGTCCACAAAGGTCTGGTCGCTGTCCAGAATGTTAAGCGGGGTGCCGTCCGAAAGGCTTGCGCCGTCGCCCAGGCTGAAGGTGTCGCGGGCGTACCAGGCGCTTTCATGCGCGTCCAGCGCGGCGATAATCGCGTTGTTCGTTCCCTCGCCGTCCACGCTCCAAACCTCGTTGTAGCGCTTGCCCAGTTCCTCCATATCCCAATGGTCAAAGCCGGTGGGAACGCCCTCGCCGCCGCCGCTTTCCAGCGCGTTGGTGGTAAGGGTGTAGCTGTAATACAGCTTGTTGCCGTCGCAATAGGCCTGGTTGAGGGTGAGGTCGAAGGTGCGCCCGTACTGGCGGGCGACGAGCTGGTCATACAAAGTTTGGGGCTGTACAGCCGGAGCAGCGGTTTCCGGCGCGCTCAGGCTGATGGATTCGTTCATGGCCACGGCGGCCTCGTCCAGCTTCATCAGGCGCGGCTCGCTGCCGCTGTTACGGCTGCCAAACTGCCCAAACAGGCCCAGCGCGGCCGCCAGAGCGCAGCCAGCCAGCGCCAATGTGAGAATTACGACGCATACAAGCGCCACGGTGTGTTTGAATTTCATGCCATTCTCTCCTTTGATACGGTTGAATACCTCGCGCTGCCTTGCCTCGGGAAAATCCGCGCCGGAAAGGCGCTGTTCCAGCGCTTGCGACAGCTTGTGCTCATTCAGCTTCATCAAAATCCCACCCTTCCAGCAGCCGCTTGAGGTTTTCACACGCCTTGTTCAGGCGGCGGTAAGCGGCGGATTTGGAAATGTGCAGCGTCTGCGCCATTTCCTCCGTGGGCATGCCGTTGTAATAGCGCAGGAGGACGGCTTCCTTGAGCCGCGGCGGAAGCTGCTCCACGGCCCATAGCAGGTGGAGGGATTCCTCGTCCATGCCCGCCGCGCATGAGGCGAAAAGCGGCTCGGGGTCCGCGCGCCTGTCCACCAGGCGCAGCCAGCGCGAGCGCTGCTGATCCCGGCAGAGATTGATGGCGATGCGGGTCAGCCAGGCCCTTTCGCTGTTTTCATGCCCGCCCCGGAAGCTGTCCATCCGGGTATAGGCCCTTAGAAATGTTTCCTGCACCACATCCTGCGCAAGGTGCGCATCCTTTAGCAGGGCTGTGCACAGGCCCGCCAGCCGCGCGCCATGCGCCGTCATCATGCGGGCCAGCTCCGCCTCACGGGCATTGCCCGGTACCTGGGCGTTACCCATTGCGCTCACCTCCTACGCTTATAGGACGCATGGGGAAGGCTCTTTTTCTCGCGGCATCCAAAATTTTTCGAAATTTGCCGTACTTCCCAAGAAGGGCGTTCTGCGGTATAATTTTCTATGCGGTTGCCTTCTGAACGTTTGCCGCTGGAAGCGAGGTGTTTGCCTGTGAAAGGTGAAAATAGCTGGCGTTGGCTGGCTGCGGCGTTTTTTGCGCTTGTTTTCTCACTGGGGCTTTTTACAGCGGGGGATTATGGCCCTGCCTGGGATGAAACGGACGAGATGGACATCTTGCGCATGAACCTGTGGGAATACGCGCGCGCCTTTGGCCTGGACGAGAGCGCTTTTGAGGAACGCGCCGCGCATAAGGAAGCGACGGCCCTGCACCGGCTCGCGCCCATTTCGCAGAGCGTGGAAATGGATCATGGCGCTGCGGCGTTTTACCCGATGGGCTGGGCTGTGATGAACGATGAGCTGAGCCCGGCGCAGCGTTCCCGCATATGGCACATGGGCTGCTGGGCGCTGTTTACGCTGGGAGCCTTCGCCTTGTACGCGGTATGCCGCGAGCTGGGTCTGTCCCGCCCGGCGGCGCTGCTGGGGACGCTGTTTTTGCTGCTTTCACCCCGCTTTTTTGCGCAGGGACATTATAACAACAAAGATATCGCTCTCATGGCGCTGGTGCTGTGCGCCCTGTGGCAGGCGCTGGCGCTGGCGCGCAGGCCGGGCTTTGCGCGCGGGCTGTGCTTTGCCGCCTTTGGCGCGCTGGCGGCCAACACCAAGGTGGCCGGGGCCGCGATATGGTGCGTGTGCGCCCTGTCTGTGCTGATTGATTTGTTGGCCCGGCACCGCATGAACGGGCGCGTGTGGGCCGTGGGGGGCGTAACGCTGGCGGCTTTTCTGGGCTTTTACGCGCTGCTGACCCCCGCGCTGTGGGCCAGCCCTGGCGCGTTTGTGCGCTATTTGGTCGATAACGCATTGGCCTTCCAGCGCTGGCAGAATTATATCCTGTTTCGCGGCACGGTGTTTGACCTCACGCGCCAAAGCCTGCCGTGGTATTACCTGCCCTATATGATTTTTGCCACAACGCCGCTGTGGGCGCTGCTGATGATTGCCCTGGGCACGCTGGGCGCGGGCATGGCGGCGGTGAAGCGCCTGCGCAAGGGCGATATGGACGGGCTCAAGCTGCTTTTGCCCGTGTTTTTGTGGGTGCTGCCGCTTGGCTTCGCGGTGCTCACGCGCACAAATGTGTACAACGGCTGGCGGCACTTCTACTTTCTGTACGGGCCCATGCTGGCGCTGGCCGCATGGGGCGCATATGCCCTGTGGCGGAGGCTTGCGCGCAAAAGGCGCGCGGCGTTTGCGGGGTTGCTGGGCCTGTGCATGGCGTTTAGCGCCGTGGGTATCGCGGGGCAGCATCCGTATCAATACGCGTACTATCAGCCGCTTGTGCAGCTACGCGGCACGGACTATAACGAGCTGGATTACTGGAACGTGAGCGTGCGGGACGCGCTGGCGGCGCTGCTGGAGGCGGAGGAGGGCGAGCTTACCATCGCCCCCGCGGACGCATGGGCCGAAAACGGACTTGCCAAGGCGCTGGAGGCGCTAAACGGCGGCCAGCGCGCGCGCCTGCGCGTTTGCGCCCTTGAGGATGCGCGCTTTGTGCTGGTGAACCCCACCTACCTGCGCTTCAGCCGGGCGGCGGATCCGCCCGAACGCGCCCGCGTGGCGCTCAGCTCGTATGGACAATGCATCATGTACATTTATGAACAGCCTGGGAAGGGGGACGCGCAGCCGTGAGCAAAAGCCGTGTGGGTCAAATTGCCGCCGGGGTATTTTTTGCCGCGATGCTGCTGTGCGGCCTGTTTTGCGGCGCGGATTACGGCCCGCCCGTGGACGAGCCCTCCGAGCAGGTGATTCTACAGGAGAATATGCTGGAATACGCCCTGCGCCTGTTTGGGGAGGACAGCGAGCCCGCCAGATGGTATGCCTCGCGCGGCATAGAGCCCATATCGCAAAGCATCGAGCGCGACCATGGGCAGTGCGCGTACTATCTGGCAGCCGCCCTGCTGCCGCTTCAGGACGAGAGGCCCGATCTTGTCATGGCCCTTTGGCACGCCTATACGTGGCTGTGGTTCATGGCAGGCGTGGGAGCGGTCTATCTGTTTTGCCGTGAAACGGGGCTTTCCCGGCCTGTGAGCTGCGCGGGCATGCTGCTTGTATACCTGTGCCCCCGCTTTTTTGCGGAAGGACATTATAATAATAAGGACGTGGTGCTGCTTTCGCTGTTCCTGCTCACGCTGTGGCTGGGCGTGCGGTTTTTGAAGCAGCCGGGCTTTTTGCGCGGCGCGCTGTTTTCGTTGGCGGGTGCGATGGCTGCCAACACCAAGGTGGTGGGCCTGTTCCCGTGGGCGATTATGGGCGTGGCGGCTGTAGCGCTGGTTACGGCGCAGAAGCGCTGGAAGGGGCGCATGGCGGGCGTGGCCGTGTGCACGGTGGGACTGTTTTTTGCCTTTTACGCGCTGCTTACGCCCGCCATGTGGTCAGGGCCCGTTTCATACATCCAGTACGTGCTTTTGAACGCCTCCGGGTTTACGCGCTGGCCGGGCGTTGTCATTTTTCGGGGGATGAGGTTTGAGCACAGCATCAATCCTCTGCCGCGGTACTATCTGCCCTGGATGATGGCTGTTACGCTGCCGCTGTACGTGCTGCCGTTGGCCGCGGCGGGAAGCCTTGCCGCGCTTTATCGCGCGGGCAGGCAAAGGGCCGCGCTTCTGCGCGACCCCATTACGCTTGCGCTGCTGGCGGCGGGCCTTTGCTCCTTTGTGCCGCTGCTCTATGCCGTGCTGTGCCGCCCGTTGGTGTACAACGGCTGGCGGCATTTCTACTTTGCCTATGCGGGCGTGGCGCTGCTGGCGGCGCATGGGGTGGCCGCGTGCCTGCGCTTTCTGCGGCGGCATGGGGGCGATTACGGCATGCACCGGGTATTTGCCGCCGGGCTGTGCCTGTATTTTGCCTGGACGGCGGGCGCGATTGCAAGCAACCATCCCTATCAATACGCCTATTACAATCGCTTAGGCCATGACGGCGCGGCGCAGGAAATGGAGCTGGATTACTGGAATGTGAGCGCACAAAGCGCCCTTGAAACCCTGCGTTCCGCCCAGCGGAATGAAAGCCTGCCCCTGGCGGTGGGCGCGCGCGACGAAATGAGCCTGCTGGGCCTGATTCGCGCCCAAAGCGTTTTTGACGCCGAAACCCGCGAAGCCGTTTTGATTGAGGAAAACCCCGACGCGCCCTATCTGTATGCCAACACCACGTATTCCAACCTGTACGGCGTGCCTGAGCCGGAGGGCTACCGCGTGCTGTTTACCCTGGAAAGCTACGGCCTGCCCGTGTGCACGGTATACGAGCGCGAAGCCCCGCTGCCTGAAACTGGCGCGTAGGTGGCATTTCATAGGGGAAAAGGATAAAAGAGAGCCGGAGGGCGTTTTGCCCTCCGGCGGCGTTTTATACGGCAAAAGCAGGCCGCTTGAGCCTTACGGATGCCTTGGCCGCCGTTTCGGGGACGGTCTGTGTACTGTCCCGGCGGCTATTCCTCCTGGCACAGGATTTCGTCCAGCACGCCCTGCCATTTTTGAAAGTCCATACGGCCGACATAATAGCTTTCCAGCTCGTCATGGAGGGATTTTGCCGCAGTAAGCTGCTCGAGGGCGCGCTGGATAAGAAGCTCATAGGCGTTGCGGTCGAAGCCCTGTTCCTTCTCGGAGGCGGGCTCCAGGGAGAATAACCGGCCCGCTTCCACCCATTCGCCAGCGGAGGCCGGCAAGCGCCGTCCCGAGCGGAAAAGGATGCCGTGCTCCGCAATGAGCACGCCGTCCGCCTCGGCGGGGGAGAGGGGATTGGCGAGTACGATGGCGTTCAGGCCGCGCAGGGTGGCCAGAAAGGCCAGGCGCTCCATCGCCTGCGTGGGATGCAGCCCAAAGGGGCAATCCACGGCAACGCAGCGTTCAAAGTCCTCGCCAAGCACATCGATACACCCCTTTGGCGTGTATGCGGAGGCAAACAGCCGCCGGATGCGGCCGGTTCCGCCGCGCAGAGGCAGCGTTTCGGCCCAGGAGGCCGCCAGCTCATGCGCCTTGCGCGCCTCCTCATGCCCGGAAACGGCGGCAAGCTGTACCTGTAGGGCGGCGGCCAGATAGCGGTAGCACCGCGCAAAGCGCGCGGAAATGGCCTGCTGCACGCCCGCAATGTCGCGCGCGTGCGGGCGCAGCGCCGCCTCATCCAAAAAATCGCCCAGGCTGATGAGCGTATCCCGCGCGCCGGGAATGACGGGATCGTATACATGCGGGGAGGTTCCGTCCATCATCGCCATGCCCCTCTCCGGCAGGCAGATTCCGTCCAGACTGTCCGGGTCGGAGGAGCAGTGGAAATATTCCACCGCAAGGCCCTGCTTTTCTGCCGCCTCGCCTACGCGGCGCATGAGCGTGCTTTTGCCCACGCCGGGCCCGCCTTTCAGGTAGTACATACGCCGCCTGCTGGGCGCGGGCAGGATATCCTCAAAGTGCGAACAGAAGCCTTCAGCAGTATTGCCGCCCGCAAAATAATGATTGGGTCGCATGGTGCGCCTCCTTCACATGAGATCAACAGCAGGATATGCAAAGAAATGGGCATTCAAACCTGCCGTGTGCAAAAAGGGCGTTTACGCTGAAAACGCCCGGCCTGAAAAAAGCGCCAGCCCGCTTGGACTGGCGCTTGAGCTTTGCATATACCTTTCCGGTTTACCGGCTGCCGCTATACACGGCCTTGTAAAATACGCGGAATTATTTTACCAGTGTGGGCCACAGCTTCTTGGCGTAATTATAAGCCGTTTCGATGGAAGCCTGGTGCTTGGAATCCGGCGTGGTGGCGGTGTGTGTGGTGCTACCCGAGAAGTGTACGCACATCATGCCGTAGAAGTTGTTCACCGCGTAGAAGTATTGCCCGTTGGGGAAATGCGACTTGGAGAAGCTATCCCTGCCGTTGAAGCCGTGCGGGAAGCCGTAGATGCTGACCGCGTACACGTTGCCGTTTACATTGAGCAGGGCGGCGCGGCGATCCCATGCGCTGCCGATGTTCTTACCGCCGCCGAACTTGTTTTTATAATCCGGCCAGGTGTATTCCACGATACCCTTGTCGCCGTCCGCCTTGATCAGGGCGAGCTGGCTGCTGTTGGGATGGTTGCTGTTATACGGGAAGCCTACGATTTCGCACATGGTTTGGGTATCGGCGGCGCTGGCGGGCACGCAGTCGGCATGCCTTGAACCGGACCAGCGGTAGATTTCAAATACCTTACCGGTTTCCACATCCATCACCTTGGCGTAGCTGCCCTTGGGGAACAGATCCACGCCCGCATTATCCCAATCCCAGGCGGCCTTCTGAACGCGGTTGACGGTGCCAAAGTCCTTCACGGTGATGGAACCGCCGCTGGTTGTGCCGCCGGGAATGACGGTGCTGCCGCCGAGGTTCACGCCGTTTACCTGCGCGGCCAGAACCGCCCAGGTTTCGTTGCCGCAGTCGCCGTCCACGGTGATTTTGGATTTGCGCTGGAAGTTGCGCACGGCGCTTTGCGTGCCGGAGCCGTAGCTGCCATCCAGGTTGCCGCTGTAGTAGCCCAGGGCGGACAGCGCTACCTGAAGGGCGTATACGCGCACATCGCCCACAAGGTTAAGCTCGCGCTTGAGAGAGGCGCTAAGCGGGTTGGCCCACAGGGTTTTCACATAGGCGTTGAGGTCGGCCTCGTTCATGATACCGCCGCTTACGTTGGCGTATACGGCGTTATACTTCTGGTTGTTGTAATACAGGCTGCAATATTGCACGCCGCTTACGGTGTAGGTGGTGGTGCTCACCAGTTGCAGCACAGTGCCCGCGCTGACCGTTACGCCGCCGGAAGAAGGCATGGCGTCGGTGGTAAAGAGCAGGGTGTTGGCGGGCAGTCGCACAAAGGTTTTATTGGAGGAAGGAATAATTGTGGTGCTGCCGCTGCTGGAGGTGCCGGTATTAGTGGAGCCGGTATTGGTAGAGCCGCTGGTGGAGAGGGTGGCGCAATCGCCGCGCACAAAGCCCACCAGGCCGCTGGAGGTGCGAATGTTGTACCACGTGTAGCCGCCCGCCGTGGTGGGCTGGGCCAGCAGGGCCACCACCGTGCCCTTGGCCAGCACGGTACCGGTTTTGGAGCCGTTGGCGGTTTTGCGCACGCGGGTGCCGGGCTTGGTGATGGTCACGTTGCCGATGGTGGGGCTGTTGGAGTTGCCGCTGGCGCTCACGTAGGTGCCCATGAGCCAGCCGGTGATGCTGTTGTAGCGAACCTCAAACCAGGTAACGCCGTTTTTCACCGTGGTGGAGATGTAGTTAAGGTTTACGCCGCGGGGGATAACCGCCAGCCGCGCGGAGGAGGTGGAGGCGCGCTTGCGCAGGTTTACGCTCGCCGTGGTTTTGAGCGTGCCGCTGGTGGGCGCGCTGGGGGTGGTTGTAACAGTGGTGCCCGTTGTGCCAGTGATTGTGCCGGTTGTGCCTGTCGTTCCAGTGACCACGCTGCCGGAGGCCAACGCGAACAACGCGGGCTGGCTGAGCGGGCCGGCGGAACCATCCGGATCCAGGCCGTTGGCGCGCTGGAAGGCCTTCATGGCCTCGGCGGTCTTTTTGCCGTATTCGCCGTCCAAAGCGCCGGTATAGTAGCCCAGGCGGCTTAACGCCAGCTGCACGGCATGCACGCGCACGTCGCCCACCAGGTCGTCGCGCTCGCGCAGGGTGGCGTATACGCTCTGCTTCCACAGCGTGCCGGTGATGTAGGTTTCCAGTTGAGCGTCGCTGAGAAGATCGTTCACAACGTCGCTGCGCAGCACATTATAGCGCGTATTGTTGTAATAGACGCTGAAATATTGCAGCCCGTCCCCGGCGGTGTAGTAATTATCCGTATAGAGCTGGCATACGGAGCCGATGGGCGCGGTAACGCTGTAGCCGCTGCCATAGGTGTCGCCGGTGAAAAAAAGCACCGAACGGCTCAACTGAACGTATACCTTTGTGGCACTGGCGCTCAGGCTGCTGGGCCCGCTGCCCACAGAGGAGGCGGCCCAAGCGGTAGGAAGCGCGGATACAAGCAGGCACACAGCCAGCATCAGCGCCAAAAGCGAGCGTGGCGCTGCGGCGGATGTCCTTTTTCCGTACTGGTCGTTCCTCATAACGAAACCTCCGTATTTCTGCGGCCTTGGCCGATGATTGCTGCATCCATCCCAACGGATGAAATCCCTTATATCATGCTCATAATATTACAATTATATTACGTTGTCAATGCTTTTTTCTTACTTTTATAAACAAGTTTTTTCTGTTTGTAAAAACTTCGTGAAAAAGAAGCGGCAGTTTAGTGCCGAAAAGCGCGCTCAATATCCGCAAGCAGCGCGTCCACGTCGGCGCGGGAGGTGACGGCGCTGGTGCAGAAGCGCACGGCGCTATGGGTATCGTCCATGCGCTGCCAGAAGGAAAAGGCATACTTTTCGGCAAGCCGCCTGGCTGTCGCGTCCGGCAGAATGGGGAAAATCTGGTTGGCCTGCGTATCGCTGAAAAGCGGGCAGCCGTGGCTTACAAAGGCGCGCTTGAGCTCCTGCGCCATGCCGTTGGCCGTTTTGGAAAGGGCGATGTAGCTATCGTCCTCAAGCATGGCCTCAAACTGCACGCCCAGCAGCCGCCCCTTGGCCAGCATGGCCCCGCGCTGCTTGATATGGTAGCGGAAGCAGCGCTGAAGGGCTGGGTCGCACAGCACGATGGCCTCTCCAAACAGCATGCCCACCTTGGTACCGCCAATGGTAAACGCGTCGCATGCCTGGGCCAGAAAGGGCAAATCCACATCCGGCTGCGCGGCCAGGCCGTAGCCCAGGCGCGCGCCGTCCAGATACAGCTTTACGCCAAGCGCGCGGCAGGCGGCGGATAGATCGGAAAGCTCCTCACGCGTATAGAGCGTGCCCAGCTCCGTAGGATGGCTGATGTAGACCATGCCCGGGCATACCATGTGCTCGTGGGTGTCGTCCGCGCGATGGGCTTCCACAGCTTCGCGCACCTGGGCGGCGATGATTTTTCCGTCCTTCCCCGGGAGGGGCAGCACCTTGTGGCCGGTCGCCTCGATAGCGCCGGTTTCGTGCACGTTGATATGGCCCGTATCGGCGCACAGCACGCCCTCATACGGGCGCAGGCCCGCGGCGATGACCAGCAGGTTGGCTTGCGTGCCGCCCGGCACAAAGTGCACCGCGGCCTGCGGGCAGCGGCATTTTTCCACAATGAGCTCGCGGGCGCGCTGGCAATGCGGATCCTCGCCATAGCCGGAGGTGTGCTCGGCGTTGGTTTCACACAGGGCGCGCAGCACCTTATCCGCAGCGCCGCAGGCATAATCACATTCAAAATGCAGCATATCGCTTGACTCCCTTCAGACCGTTCAAAATTGTAAAGGCATACCGCGTCATGCTACACGGCGCGGAGTTGTCTGTCAAGGGGCCGTCAGAAGGTTGAAAGGATAGGGGGTACGGGGCGTGTTGCTTAGGTAATCAGTGAAAAATAGATGAAGATAAGGAAGTCGGGCTGCTGTGCATGGAGGTAGTAATCCTGAGGACTTTTTTTATTACAAGTGATTAGCAAATAGAATTTTATGCATAAAATGGAATCCAAAAATTGCATAGTAAATTTATGGAAACTTTGCGTTTGCGAAACAGCTAAATGCATTAAGAATGGTTTTCTTGTGCATTTCACTTGACGAATCTGTGAAGATGTTGTATAAGTATTCAATCCCGGATATTTTACGGAAACAAGCATCTGCTTATATGATGAACAGACCCGTATTGTACCGAAGAAAGGCGGAGAGATTGTTATGGACATGAAAGAAATCAACAGCCACATTCCAAATTATGAAACTTTTTTAACGGTGGATGAGCTAGATGAGAGCACCTTTCAGTTGGCCAGGGATTATCCCGACCGCGTTGAGGTGACTTGTGTGGGGCATTCCCGCGCCGGTCATCCGATCCAACTGATCAAGATAGGCCATGGCAGCAAGAATGCGCTGGTGTTTGCCTGCCCCCATCCCAACGAGCCAATCGGTTCCCTTACGGTCGATTTTATGACCCGCGAGCTGGCCTCCAACGAGGAGCTCGAAAAGGAGCTGGACTACACCTGGTATTTCATCAAGTGCATCGACATCGACGGCACCAAGATGAACGAGGGCTGGTTCAAAGGCCCGTTTGGCATTACCAACTATATGCATCATTACTTCCGCCCCGCCTTCCGCGATCAGGTGGAGTGGACCTTCCCCGTGAAGTACAAGAAGCTCTCCTTCAACAGCCCCATTCCGGAAACGCAGGTGCTCATGAAGCTTATCGACGAGCTGCATCCCGAGTTCATGTTCTCCCTGCACAACTTGGGCTTCGGCGGCGCTTACTGGTACATAACCAAAGACATTCCCGAGCTGTATCCCAAGTTCTACGAGATCACCAAGGAAATGGGCGTGCCGCTGAAATTGGGCGAAGCGGAAATGCCTTACTGCGTGGAGTTTGCCCCGGCGGTCTTTAAGATGGTCAAGGCCAAGGACTCCTACGATTACACTGAGCGCTTCACTGACCGTGATCCCGCCGCCAGCACCAATTACGGTACCAGCAGCGAGGATTATGCCAATCGCGACGGCAAGGATCACACCATGACCTTCGTTTGCGAACTGCCCTACTTCTATTCCAATAAGGTGGATGACACCTCCCTGACGGACCGCGACCGCAGCGAAGTGATTCTGGAAAGCTGCGACCTGAAGGAGCGGCTGGACGCCCAGAACCGCGCGATCTTCGACAAGGTGAAGGACCTGCTCGATCCTGACGATAACTACTTCCGCCGTGCTGTGGAAGAAAAGCTCGGCGGAGCGGACGCCATTGCGGCGCAACGTAAATGGGCTCTGTCCCAGCAGTGCGCCGGTAAGGCCACGGTTGCCCAGGTGTGGGATAATCTCTATATCTCGCGCTATTTCCGCTGCGTCAACCTCTGCCTCCTGCTGCGCAGCATCCAATTTGAGTTGCAGCGCGCGGAGGCACGCGGCTTCACCCAGGAAGAAGTGGAAAGGCTCAACAAGGCGCTGGCGGAAACGAACGCGACCCTGGATGAACAGTGCGCCTGGCTGGAAGAAAACATGGACTACCAGATCACTCCCGTAAAGAATCTGGTTACCGTGCAGGTCACCTGCGGCCTGCTTACTGCCCAGTATGTGTCTTCACACGCGTGAAGCTGCATATAAAAACCAAAGAAAGGATGACCCCACTTGGCAAGGAAACTGCTTTCCCTGGTTCTACTAGTTTGTCTGGCTGTTGGTGCTCTGGTTCCCACGGCTCTGGCCGATGACGATAACGAAACGTTTATCGTTGCGATGAACGGGGATCCCTTGAACTTCAACCCGGTTTGTCAGGCTGACGACGATGGCTGGCCCGTGTTCCAGAACATCTTTGACGGCCTGTTCCAGCTCAACTGGAATAATGAGATCGTTCCCAATCTGTGCGAAACCTACACCATCTCCGATGATGGCCTTACCTACACCTTCAACCTGCGTAAAGGAGTGAAGTGGCACGACGGCGTTCCCTTCACCTCCGAGGATTGCAAGTTCACCTTTGAGATGATCATGGAGAACAAGGGCGTTATCTCCCAGGAGCTCAACACTTTCGTGAGCGAGCTGTCCTGCCCCGATGAGAACACCTTCGTGATGGTTCTTAATGCTCCCAACGCTCCCATTCTGGGCACCTTGGCCTGGTATGGCAACTTCATGATTCCCAAGCACCTTTACGAGGGCGTTGAGGACTGGAAAACCTGCGAGGCCGCTCAGCACCCCATCGGCACCGGCGCCTTCAAGTTCGTCAGCTATGAACGCGGCGTGAGCATCGTGCTGGAGAAGAACGAAGATTATCACATGGGCGCTCCTGACGCTGAACGTCTGATCTTCCAGGTGATCCCCGATAGCGATACCGCTCTGCAGGCCTTCTTCAACGGCGAGATTGACATGCTCAAGGGCGTGCCCTCCTCTCAGGTTCCCGCTCTGCTGCAGGATCCCCAGTACAAGATGGGCTACTCCAGCGCTGCCCGCCGCTACCAGATCGCCATGAACATGGAAAGCGAAAAGATGCCCCTGGCCGTGCGTCAGGCCGTCGCGCTGTCTATCGACCGTGAGGAGATCTCTCGCAAGGGCACCAATGGCCTCATGCCTCCCGCCTACGGCTTCTATCCGCCGTATTGCAGCTGGGCCTTTAATGCCGACGCCGACATCGGTACCCGCGATGTGGCCAAGGCCCGCCAGATTCTTGAGGACGCTGGCTATGTCGCCGACAAGGACGGCTACTACATCGAGATCGAAATGCTGGTTTTCTCCAGCGGCTCCTATGCGGATTGCGGCAAGGTTATGCAGTCCAACCTGAAGGAAGCCGGCATTAATATGAAGCTGACCGTGCTGGAGAACGCCGCGTGGAACGAGCGCGTTGTGGCCGGCGACTTTGACATGGCAATGCTCAATGGCTACCAGGGCCCCGATCCGGACGCCATGTCCAAGCGCATCGGCACCGGCGGTATGGCCAACTACTCTCACTGGTCCAACGCTGAGGTTGACGAGCTGCTGGCCCAGGCCCGCACCCTGACCAAGGACGAGGAGCGCGGCGCTTGCTACCGCAGGATCCAGGAGATCCAGGCAGAGGAGTTGCCCATCATTCCCGTTGTTGAGATGACGACCTACTATATCTGCCGCAGCAACGTTTCCGGCATCCCCTACATCGATCATACCCCCGATGTACACGACAACAACTACTCCAAGGTTGTTATCGACTAATTGGCTTCCTTTTCGCCAGGCAGGCGCCAAACCGGCGCCTGTCTGGCCTTCCATTGTAACTTGAGGAGGCGGACAAATGAAACGGTACTTATTGAAAAAGTTGGTGACTGCCTTTTTCATTGTGCTCGTCGTGATCGTCCTGAATTTTCTGATTATCAAAATGGCTCCCGGCGATCCTGTGAGGATTCTTGCCGGTGCTGATACGCTTACCGAAGAAGTCATCGAATCCCTTACCATTGAATTTGGCCTTGATCAGCCGCTTCATGTGCAGCTGTGGAAATATATCAGCAATCTTCTGCATGGAGACCTCGGAGAATCATTTGCCTATTCACAGCCGGTTACTGTGTTGATTGCCGATCGCTTCTTTAATTCACTGCTCTTGTCTGGCACCAGCTGCATTCTGGCTGTGATCATCGGCTGCTGGCTGGGCCTGTACGCTGGCAAGAACCATGGCGGTCTGATTGACAGGACTTTTTCCGCCATCGCTTATCTGTTTAACTCTATGCCTGCGTTTTGGCTGGGCATGATGGGCATTCTGCTGTTCGCTACCAAGCTGCACCTGCTGCCCACGCAGGGCATGTACAATCTGCGCGCGGGTTACAAGGGCTTTGCCGCCGTGCTGGATGTGATGGAGCATATGATTCTGCCCTGCTCTGCGCTGATCGCCATTCAGATTCCCAGCTATTTCCGCATCACCAAGACGTCGGTTCTGCAGGTCATGGCGGACGACTACAT
>JALEIQ010000060.1 GCA_022769795.1 Clostridiales bacterium | reverse complement strand
CCCGCTGCAAGTACTGCACCGCCAAATGTATGGAGCAGGAGCCTACGCTTGAGGACGTGGGCGATGGCCAGCTGATTAGATGCTTCTATCCTGAAAAGGAGGTGCGACAGAGTGCAGCACACAAAAAAATTACTGTCAATCACTAATCTGAAGAAATATTTCCCTGTTGCCAAAAGCTCTGTCTTTCAAAAGAACCAGTTGTATGTGCGCGCCAACGAGGATATCTCGCTGGATATTTACGAGGGTGAAACCATCGGCGTCGTAGGCGAATCCGGCTGTGGCAAGAGCACGCTTGGCCGTGTGCTTTTGCAGCTCTATCCCCAAACGGCCGGCAACACCATGTACTATGGCTCCACCCTGGCCGAGGTTGCTCCGCAGTATATGGAGGATACGCTCCGCCATATGGATCGCTATCGCGCCAAATATAAAAAGGCGCATGAAAAGGCCGTGGAGCTTAACCGTAAGGTGGAGGAGGCCGGTGGTGAGGACAAGGCGGATTTCTATCTTTTGCAAAACCGCAACCTCGCCCGCTGCGAGGAGCAGACCTGCCTGAACAACATGGTCAAGATTCTGGGCGGTTTCTTTGCCGTGGATGATAACGATCAGGGCCGCCAGCTTATCCTGCGCCTATATGAGGAAAGCGCCAAGCGCGCCAAGTTGAGCGAGCAGCGCGCCAGCGTCGCCGTTGAGCACGATCACCGCACGGCTTCCGGCAGCGCTAAGGACCTGGACAAGCTGGAGCAGCGCCTGCAAGCGCTGGATCATGAGCTGGAGGAAAAGGAGCAAGCCATCAACGAGCTGAACGCTCAGCTGGAGGCTCTGCGCGCCAAGTATGCGGACGATCCCGAGTTTGCCAAATACGAGGCCATGCGTGACGACGGCATCGACCTGGCTCGTTTGCGCTATAAGGAGCAGCGCAGCCTTCGCAAGGATTTGCAGATTATCTTCCAGGATCCCTATTCCAGCCTGAATCCCCGCTTCACCATTGGCCAAATCATCGAGGAAGGCTTGGTTACCCACAAGTTCTTCAAGCATGGCTCCGAAAGCATGCGCAAGTACATTGTGGAAACCATGGAGAAATGCGGATTGCAGGAGTATATGCTGCATCGCTATCCGCACCAGTTTTCCGGCGGTCAGCGCCAGCGCATCTGCATTGCCCGCGCCCTGGCGGTAAAGCCCAAGTTCATTGTGTGCGACGAGTGCGTATCCGCGCTGGACGTTTCAATCCAGTCGCAGATTATCAACCTGCTTCAGGAGCTCAAGGAGCAGGAGCACCTTACCTACATGTTCATTTCACATGACCTGTCGGTGGTGCGCTACATCTCCGACCGTATCTGCGTAATGTATCTGGGCAATGTGGTGGAGCTTGCCGAGGCGGAAACCATTTTCAACGACCCGCGCCATCCCTACACCGTGGCTCTGCTTTCTTCCATCCCCACAACCGATCCTTCCAGCCTGGACAAGGAGCGCATCCTGCTTGAGGGCAACATTCCCAGCCCCATCAAGCCCCCGTCGGGCTGCAAATTCCATACCCGCTGCTATATGGCGTGCGAAAAGTGCAAGCGTGTTCCGCCTGAACTGCGCGAGGTTGAACCCGGCCACTTCCTGGCCTGCCATTTCCCCGAGCGCAAGCTGGACGAAAACGGAAACTACCTGTTTGATCTGCCCAAGATGCAAAAGAAATCCAATCGCTCCGCCGCAGGGCAGGAGCAGTAAGCAGGTTTGCCGCTATGTTCCTGAAGCGTTTGAAAAAGTCCACCCCTCAGCAGGACGCGGAGTTCCGCGAGCGCATGGAGCAAGTGCCCTTTCTGGACAAGCTGATTATGATCGGCACGGCTTTTGTGGTGATTGTGCTCCCCTGTCTGGCGGTAATTGTGGGGATGTCGCTGCTGGTAATGTGGATTCTGGGCATGCTGTGAGCATCCGCGTTTCTGTGCGCAATCAATCCATCCATTTATCAAAGGCCATTACCGGCATAAGCGGTGATGGCCTTTTTCATTCTGGAACAACCTGTTGAATCCTCCCCGGTTGAAAGAATGTAACAATTCTTCCTCCCCCACTTACCTTCCACTGGCCTCTCATGATATACTTGAAAAAACAATGCTGAAAGGAGCGCTTTCGATGAAGAAGCCCTTATCTCTGCTTGCACTTTTCATGACGCTCTGCCTTTGCCTTCCCGCCCTGGCCCTTACGGCGCAGGAGGCGGAGTCCGCCGCGCGCGCCTATGTCCCTGCCGACGCTGCTCTTGCTGAAACGGAACTTGACGGCGGCGTATACGAGCTTGCCTTCCGTCAGGAAGCAGCCGTCTTTGACGTTGATGTAGACGCGGCCACCGGCGCTGTGCGGAAGGTAGAGGGCGAGTACAAAAATGTTTATGGCTCTCACTCTCGCACGCTTACGGATGCGGAGATTCCCTCTCTCGTAACGGCCAGCTTTCCCGAAGCGGAAGTGCTTTGCACGCAGGAAACCATCGATGACGGCCTGTATGAAATTGAAGCGGCTTTCCGCACACCCTCCGCTTACGGCGTGCTTTCCATGAATGCGGAAACGGGCGCTATGATGAAATTTGAAATGTATGTTGGCGTTACCCTATCCGTTGAAAACCCGCAGGCCGCCCTTGACGCGCTGGAGAAGCTGAAGCCCGGCATTGAGGTTAGCAAAATCATGTTGGATGAGGACGACGGCCTCCTTTACTGGGAGGGTGAGGCGCAATGGCAGAACGCCCGTTACGAGTTTGAGCTGGACGCGGCAAGCGGCCAGTTGAAGGAATGGGAGCCGTCGTACTTCAAAAAGTAAGAAGGCTGCACCCTATCCTTTTTCGCCATGCTAAGGCGGCGCTTTTCACCCAAGCGCCGCCTTTTTATGCGCCTTGCAATAGCGCATTCCCGCAATTCATGCTACAATAGGTGTGGCCTTACGGGCCCAACGTCAATCGAGGTGAATGGTACATGAATCAACGCGACCTTTCGGAGCTGCGCCGCAGGCTCAACCCTGACCGGCGCAACCCCACCGTGGTGCGCGGCTGCTATGTTGGCAGCGACGGCCAGATCATCGCCACCTTCGCGCATCCCGTTTTTCATTTGCCGCAGGAGGAAAACGAAAAGTATATGGCCCTTTTTAAGCGCGTGCTTTCCGGCTCCTTCGGCCAGAACCTTCTACAGATGGATTTTTCCGCCGCTCAGGCTATGGAGGGCGAGGAGCACCGGCTGCTTACCGCCCTGCGCGATAGCGCGCTCAAGGACGACAGCGCCGTGGACGCCTTTTATCAACGTGTGATCGCCTACCTGCGCTCCACCGGCCCCGGAGAGGCGCAATCCGTCAACGAGCAGCTTGCCGCAAACAATCACCTGATTTTGCTCCTCCATGACGGGTATGATGTTCCCCACCGCGACGCAAACGGCGAGGCGGATCAGGAGCAGTCCACGGATGTGTTTCACTATATTCTATGCTGCGTATGCCCTGTGAAGCAAACCAAGCCCGCATTGAGCTATTATGCCGCCGAGAGCGAGTTCCACGCCCGCAGCAGCGACTGGGTGGTCAGCCCGCCGGAGCTGGGTTTCCTTTTCCCCGCCTATGAGGAGCGCAGCGCTAATATTTACAGCGCCCTTTTCTATACCCGCGATATATGCGACATGCATGACGGCTTTATCGAAAACGTATTCCATACCGAGCCGCTTATGCCTGCGGGCGAGCAGAAGCAAACCTTCCAAACCATTCTTGAGGACTCGCTGGCCGACGAATGCAGCCTGGACGTAGTGCAGGCCGTGCACGAAACCGTTCGCGGCCTGATCGAGGAGCAAAAGGCGGATAAAACAGCCGAACCGCTTTCCTTTACCAGCCAGGCGGTCAAAACGCTGCTGGAGGATTGCGGCGTATCCACCGAGCGCGCCGCCGCCTTTGAGCAGCAATACAGCCAGGCCTTTGGCGCTTATGCGGAGTTGCCCGCCGTGAATGTGGTCACGCCCAGGCAGTTCAAGGTGGATACCCCCAGCGTTTCCATACGGGTGGATCCCGCGCACAGCGATTTGATTGAAACCCGCATTATCGACGGACGTTGCTATGTGCTTGTGCTCGCGGATGGCGACGTGCAGGTAAACGGCGTAAGCGTCAAGTTTAAGCCTGACGCGCCCTGATTGGCTTTCCGCTTAAAGCGCGGTATTCCGCTGTTTTTTCACAAAAGGAAAGGAGCGTTACATTTCCCATGCCGGACAACCGAAAATTACGGCTCTTTGAAGAAACCGCCATCCCCAAAGCGGTGTTTACGCTATCCGTTCCCACGGTTATTTCCAGCCTTGTCGCCCTGCTGTACAGCCTGGCGGATACCTATTTTGTAGGCATGCTCAACGATCCCATTCAAACCGCGGCGGTCACGCTGGCCGCGCCGGTGCTTTTGGCCTTCAACGCAGTTAACAACCTGTTTGGCGTAGGCAGCTCCAGCATGATGAGCCGCGCGCTTGGCCGCGGCGATATGAAAACGCTCCGCCAGAGCTCCGCTTTTGGCTTCTACGGCGCGCTATTCAGCGGCGTTCTCTATTCGCTGGTATGCACAGTGCTGCTCACGCCGCTGCTTGGCGTGCTGGGCGCGGACGCCACCACCACGCCCGCCACCGCGCGCTATATGCTTTGGACGGTTTGCCTAGGCGCGACTCCTTCCATCCTGAACGTGGTTATGGCCTATCTTATCCGCTCAGAGGGCGCTACGCTGCATGCCAGCATTGGCACCATGAGCGGATGCCTGCTGAATATCGTGCTGGATCCGCTATTTATTCTTCCTTCCGGCTTTGGCATGGGCGCCGAGGGAGCGGCGCTGGCTACCATGCTCTCAAATTGCTTTGCGACGTCGTATTTCTTTTTCTACCTGTTTGTTTGGAAGCGGAAATCCACCTACGTTTGCATTTCGCCCAAGGAATTTACGCTGCGGCGCGAAATTGTGGGCGGCGTATGCACGGTGGGCGTTCCCGCCTCCATTCAAAACCTGCTGAACGTTATCAGCCATATGCTGCTGAACAACATGGCCGCTCCCTTTGGCGCGGCCGCGCTGGCCGGGATGGGCATCGCCTCCAAAATCAGCATGGTGCCCTGGTACATATCCAACGGCATTTCGCAAGGCGTTATGCCGCTGATCGGCTACACCTACGCCGCCAAAAAAATTGACCGTATGAAGGGGACGCTTTCCTTTACCGTTAAGCTGTCCCAGGGCGTTCTCTGTACGCTTGCGCTGCTTTGCTGCCTGCTTTCCAGGCAAATCACCGGGGCGTTTATCGACGATGCGCAAACCGTCGCATACGGTTCTTCCTTCCTGTACGGCATGTCGCTTTCCGTCCCCTTCCTTGCGATGGATTTCCTGGCGATAGGCGTATTCCAGGCCGTTGGCAAGGGCTCCTTCTCGTTGCTGATGGCCATTTTGCGCAAGCTTGCCTTTGAAATTCCAGCGCTCTTTGTATTAAACGCTCTCTGGCCTCTGTACGGCCTTTCCTGCGCCCAACTTTTTGCCGAAATATGCATGGCGGTTGTGGGCAGCGTGCTGCTGTTACGGCTGCTAAAACGGATAGACCTGGAAAGCCGCTGTTAATGCGTGCTTTGTTGAAAACACACAGAAAGGCCCGTGCGCTCTATTTGACGGAACGCACGGGCCTGCTTTGTTATCCAGGGGTCTATCAGCCGCCCAGCACTGTTGGTGTACCGCACCATGAACTGGAAGAACTTTAAGAAATGCCTGAAGGATTCCGCGATTTCCTCCGCAAACACGCTGTTCATCATCGGCACATCCACGCTGTTTACCTACGTCATGGCCAAGGAAGGCATCTCGCGTTCTCTGGCGGATTTTGTGCTTGGCATCAGATCCAACCCAAATCTCATCCTGCTAGTAATCAACGTGCTGCTGCTTGACATGGTGATGGAACCCGGCGCGATTCTTACGCTGATGCTGCCAGTGCTTCTGCCCATTGCCAACGGCCTGGGCCTGAATCTGGTGCACTTTGGCGTTATGGTTGTGCTGAACCTGATGATTGGTCAGATAACGCCGCCATTTGGCGTATGCCTGTTCGTCATTTCGGATGTAAACAAGCTCAAGCAGGAAAGACTGTACAAGTCGATTTTGCCGTTCCTGGTGCCGCTGATTATCACGCTGGCGCTGGTTACATACCTGCCTGGCATTGTAACCTATCTGCCCTCCGTGCTGCTATCAGCAGCGAATAGATGACCGCGATGGAGGAGGCCTCCGTAGGGATGAAGCAGACCAATGTGAAGCCGGACAGGATGATCAGCGGCGTGATAAGCACCAAAATGGAACCCAGGAACTGCTTAACCAACTGCTTGAGATGGAAGTGGGTGCGCTCATACTTGCGGCGCACGGCGAACCAATAGATCATCACCATCAACAGGATTCCCATGAGCAGGCCGGGCACCACGCCGCCCACACGTCCAGGTAAAGCTGTCTGGTGGGGAGGCGAATCTTCAGCCCCTTCACATCCTCAGCGGTACGGAGATGTTTTGAAGACAAAATCGCCAGATCATGCAACGGATTGCGTTGTGGCGTAAAGGGAGTTCCTTTTTTCATGCCTTCGCGCGACAGCAGGATTTGGTGCGACTATCCAAACGGGCCCTTTATGCTTACAAAAAACGGAGGATTCGCCGCCAGGACGGCCTCCTCCGTTTCTATAAAAACAATCTGTTCCAAATTCTGAAATTTTTCCGGCTCGGGTGTTCGCGGAGGATTTCCTCTGCTTCCGCGCCCAGCAAGCCGAAGCCTGCCAGGCACAGAGCCAAGAATTTAATCAGCTTTTCGCTTCCATTTCTTTTACGCCCTATTACGATTTCTTCTTTTTCCCCTCCGAACAAGCGCAAGGGCCAGCCCGCACGCGCCCACAAGGAACAGCGCCATACCGATCAATACGGCGGTCAGGTTGTCGTTATCGCCCGTTATAGCCACTACGCCAAGAGGTACGCCCATATCGTCAATCCAAACCCATTCGCCGTCCACATACTTCATGCCAACCGCGTGCTCGGGCTTGGGGCCTACGTTCGTAGGCGTGGGTATCGGGGTAATTTCCGGCGTAGGCGTTGCCACAACATGCACATTAGTGATGTTATAGCCGTCGTACTGCACAGAGTAACCCTCTACCTCCTCCTCGCGCACACGGTACTGATACCGCAGGCCATCATCACCCCTGGCGGGAAGGCTCTGGAAAGTGTATCGCCAGGTATTTCCATCACCGGTCAGTTCAACCGTATCAATGGTTTCATATTCTCCGTCAGCGGTGCGACGCTCCAAGTGAATCGTCACCGATTCAGGACGAATCTCGTCATAATCATCCATATCCTTCCACTGCTTGGTCACACGAATCGATGTTAATTCAGGGCCTGGGGTGGGCGTGGGAGCCGGTGTGGGCGTTGGCGTAGCGTAGCTGTTCACAAACGCCAGTCTTTTCACAGCGCCCTTATTCGTTGTCCACGTGGCCTTCAGGCTGCCGCCTTCATCCGTGACGGTAACTGTGACGGTATAGATTTGCTTATCGTAGGTATAATACTGCTCGCTGCCGGTAAGCTCGCGCACGGTGTACTTCCATACGCCCGGCTCCGTGTACTCAATCGCGCCGAACTCGGCGGTACCCGTACCAGTAATCGCTACTGTGCCTGTTTTCGGCATGGGCGCTTTCTCCGTCGCCGCCTTGAGCTCAAAGGTAAAGGTCTTGTTGTCCGGCGTATCGCCCTGAACCGTCTTGCTGACCGGGATGCTCAGCGAGGTTGGGGATACTGTATAGGTATTCTCAAACTCCGCCGCGCTGTCCTTGAGCTCTTTGCCGTTCTTGAAATAGCTGACGGACGCTACCTTCAATTTCCCATTTGTGTCCGTCACCTTTACAGTGGCCTGACACTCGCTGCCGTCATACGTGTAACCCGCTGCTTTGCCCGCAACCTCCTTGATTGTAAATACATAGTCACCGGCCTTCTCAAACGCAATCGAATCGAATGTCCCGGTTCCATTGCCCGTAACCGTTACCGTGGCAGGCTGAGGCATAACCACGTACTGGGCGTTTGCCTGCCCCGCCTTTAGCGCCAGTTCAAAGGTGAAGATTCCGTCCTTGCCAGGCTTTTGGCCCGTCACGGTTTTCTTTACCTTCAGGTTGGCTTTTGCGACTTTGTACTCATTTTTGAAGGCTACCTCACCGACTTCATCGCTCGTGGCGCTGCTCTCAACGCTGCTCACATAGCCGGTCAGCTTGCCTTTGGGCCCCGCAATAACCGTTACGGTTACCTTGAATTCACTCGTATCCCCGGTTACGGCTGCCGGCAGGTTTGCCGTATCCTCGGTAATAACATAGGTGTGCCTGGTTCCAATCTTCTGGCCATTGTAGCTGATGGAAGGCGCAAATTCAATCTTTGCCTCTGTTTCGCCAGCCTTGGGAGCCGTGCTCTTGCCGTAGGATACCGGCGTGCCGTTCTCGCGCACCGTAAAGGTAAACTCGCCAGCCTTCATGTCGCGCCCTGTCAGCGTTTTGCTTCCCTCAGGTGTCCATTCGCCTTCGGTGGGCGCAGTGCCAATCTGCACAGAGCCATTGCTGCCAATGCCGCCGCCGCGGGTGACGGCCGTGTTGCCGGTAATCCACACCTTGCCCTTATCGCGCGCGGCCTTGGCCGTTGCATCCGTGTGCTGGTTGTCAAGAGTCGTGGTGGAGTTAATGCTGCTTAGAGCATCGGGCGGTGCCGCTTTATTCCAAGTGGAGTAAATCCATTCATAGGGTACATCGCCCAGCATATACGCTGAAACGCTTGCAAACGGAGAACGCCCAAAGCCTCCCACATTGGTAGCGTCGATATAAAGCTGCGGGCCATCCCCATTTTCAATAGTATTGCCATAAATCGCGCCGCCGTTGGTCACATAGATCATGGTTTTGGAGGTGCCGCAACCAGCTAGGCCACCGCCATCCTCCCCGGCGCTATTATTGGTGATTATGACATTCTCCAAATACAGCTTACCTGTGCCAAAGGTTGCATTGTTTACCGTGCGTGCGCCGTTCACATAGATACCGCCGCCGCCGAAGTAGCCGCCATGGCTTTCGTTATTGGTAATGCTGCCGCCGTAAATATAACCCGTAGCATCCGCCTGAATGTAGATGCCGCCGCCTTCCTGCCCGGCGATGTTGCCGCTTACCGTGCCGTCGTTCATGGTCAGCGTAGCCGCACCCATTAAATCGGAGGTCAGGCTGCCCACAGTGACGCCACCGCCTACGTTCGTACTGGTGTTTCCGCTCACTGTGCCGCCGTCCATGGTCATTTGGGCATCCTTGAGCAGCGCCACGCCGCCGCCCGTGGCGGAGTAGTTGGAATTATAGCTCACAGCGCTGTTATTGTTGATGCTGCTGTTGTTATTCATGGTCAGCGTGCCGTTCCACATGCAGATGCCGCCGCCATACCAGCTCGTGTTGCCGGTGACGCTGCCGCCGTTCAAATTCACCGTGCCGCCGTCACAGTATACCGCGCCGCCGGATTCATGGTAGCTTCCCGCGATTCTTGTATGCTGGTTATTTTGCAGCACTGCGCCGCCATTGATGTTCAGGATGCCATTACCCACCACCTTTATCAGCGCGTAATCGGCTTCCATTTTCTCCTGTCCGCTGCCGTCCACTACGATGTTTTGCAGCGTCAGGGTTTCGCCTCCTGCAACCTGCACCAGATAGCCCTTGTAATCCGGGTAGCGAATCAACCGCTTGCCCTCGCGCAAGTTCCAGGGCTGCGCATCATCCACGGCGAGCTGGCCCATAACATAGACGCCCGCCACGGCTGCCTTGGCTTCGGCCGTCAGGGCGCTGCCCTCACCCAGCAGACCTTCCAGCACCTCCTTGGCCTTCTCGAAGGTTTGCACAGGTTTATCAGGCGTTAGGCCGCTATTGCCATCATTGCCAGCCTGGCCGTCCACATACACGCCGTTGAGCTTTAAGGAGCGGGCAATCAGGTTGCCACCCGCGTCCATTTCAACGGTGACATAGCCGTTCGCGCCACGCACAGCCGTCGCGCCGGTCAATTCCGCTTTCAGCTTCGCGTTCTGCATGGGCACAATCAGCGTATGGCTTACTTCACCGGTAGACTTCCATCCCTCGTTCAGCTTCTGAATGGTTGCGTCCGGCAGCACAAATTCGAGTTTCTTATCAAAAGTAAGGTTACCGCCGCCGGTCATTACCTTGCCGTCCCCCAGGGCTATCCTGACCGCGTTGATCGGACAATCCGTTTGCAACAGGCTGCCCTGGTGGTCTATGCCCACGATTTCCGTGTCCTTATCCGTGTTGAGAATCAATTCGCCCTCGTTAACAATGGCATAACTATCGCCAGTGCCGCTCACCTGTCCCTTGCCCGTTAGCGTCAGCTTGCCATTTTTCCCAATTCTCACCGCCGCGCCGGCTGTACCAATCAGTTGGTGATTGTTAAGCTTCAGCGTAAGCGGCTTGTCCACGACAATGCTTTCGGATACAGGCAGCGCAGCGCCTTCCTTGTCCTCGGCAGTCAGCACAATGGTATCGCCCGGATTGGCGTCGTCTATGGCCTCCTGCAGGCTGTAGTAGGCAGGCTGATCCGCCTTGGTAAGATCCTGCGCCACAACTCGAAGGACTCCTGCCGTGTAATGTAGCTCGCTGGGGGCTGGATAAGCGTCAATTGCCTCGCCCACCGCTAGCGTAGCCGTTCCCACACCGCCAATCCATGTAAAGTCCTCAAACGCGTCGTCATATTTTCCCGAGGCGTCATATCCCATGAATTTCGCCTCATGAATATTATAGGCATATGCACCCTTTGCAATTGTGATATCATTGCCGCGATTGCCGTCTGTGGATATATTGCCATAAACCTTGTTCAACTTGTCGCCGTCGTAGCATGTCACATTTGCAACATAAATACCGCCTGCCTTGTATCCCGTGTTTCCGGTAACGACAATGTCACGAAGATGCAGCCAATCAAAATCATAGGCCTTTTCATAAATCGCGCCTGCGTATTTTGTACCGACGTTGCCTTCAAATAGGCATCCGGAGATACCCACTTCCATATCCTGATACGAATATTCAAAAGCGCCCGTAGGGCCTTTGTTTCCCCGGAATACGCAATCTTGCAGCACATAATCGCCAACATCAAGGCCCGAGCCTGAAAATTGCACGCCGCCCACACCGTAATCGGTATCCGTAGCCGTATTGTTGAGAATCTGCGCACCCTTCAGTTTTAAGATGCCGCCGCCTACATATATGCCGCCACACGTGTAGCCGGTGTTTCCGCTGACAACCAGCCCTTTCTCTGCTGTGAGCAAGCCGTCGTAGTTGACATCAATGCCGCCGGTATAGCCCGTATTGTTCTCTACACGGCATCCTTCGTTAAGTTGAACCTCCGCTCCACCTTCAATCACAATTCCCCCAGCGCCATCGTTGCTTTCCATATCATCGCATGTGTTGTTGCAAACCGCCAGTCCGCTGGCGCTTAGGGTGGCGTTTCTGCTTACATATATCGCAGCAAGAGCGCCATCGCTTGCATAGTTGTCGGAAACGGTGCAGTTTGTCAGGGTTGCGCTGCCATCAATATAAATACCAGTGCCGCAGCCGCTGCTCATCGCGTTTCCAGATACAGTGGTATCCGTCGCTGTCAGCGTCGATTCATTTTCAAAGGAAATACCCGCGCCGCCATTGCATGTTGTGGTATTGTTGGAAACGCTACAATTTTCTAATACAATCGTCGCGGCGTTGCCATATAAGCCGCCTCCATCATAGTTCGCCTTGTTTCCCTGGATGGTAACATAACGTGCCGTCAACGCGCCGTCCTTAACATACATGCCAGCGCCAAAACCAAGCTGACTATCCACGCCTTCGATATTCGCGCCGGTAATCGTACCCTGAAGCACCGTCACCGTGCCGTCCATCTGCGTATAGGCGCGCGCGCCTACCTGGCCCGCCGTCAGCGTATGCCCGCCCATATCCAGGGTGAAGCTCTTTCCCTTGGTGTCAATGTTCTCGTTGGTATCCGCCATCAGCAGCACTGTGCTGCCCTCCGCGGTTTCATCCGCATCAATGGCCGCCTGCAAGGTGGGATACACCTTGCCGCCCACCCGGGCTATGGCGTTTTCCGGCTGCATGAACACATCCGCGTTGTTAAGCACTCGGTAATCCCCCGTTACGCTCCACACCACGGTTGCGTATTCGGGATGTTCCTCCAACAGTTTGGAAAACAGGCCGTCCATGGGCGTTGCATAGTCCACGTCCGTCGCCTGGTAAATCTCGTCGCCGTTCATATCCAGAAAACGCACGGTATAGCCGCCCGCGTAAGTCATGGCCGAAAATACCGAAGTCCTTACCTCGGTGACAGTATCTGCCAACGCCGTGCAGGCCAGTAGCTGCAATACCGCTAATAGCCAGGCCAGCGCTTTTTTAACATAATTCTTTTTCATTGCTCGTCGTCCTCACTAGGTTCCACGTTTTTCGTAGGCTCTGCGCTTTCAGGGGGCTCCGGGTTTCCCGTCGTTACCGAAGGAGGCGTTGTTTCCACAGGCTTCGCCGTCGCCGGGGCTTCCGTGTCCTTCGACTGTTCCTCAACCAAAGGGGGTACTCATAGGCTCAGGAGTTGCCATATACTGTCCTTTCTGCGCCTCACTGCTTATTTCAGCATTCTCATCTGCTACCGCAAATGTAAGGGGCGCATTCATACTGCTCAGCATCAGCAGGGATGCCTATACAAAATCATTGAAGTATTCCGATTACGAGTTATTATATAATTCCTACCATAACAATGTCAATTATACCTGTTCTCTTTTTTATCAACATTGAAACATAGAAAAGTCAAAAGAAAAGAATATAAGCACAGTTTTAGGCCGACAACTCAAAGCGGCTGCACGCTCCCTAAGCGGGCCGCGTGCAGCCGAACCTTTGTTTTAAATTACGCTTTCTTTCTTTTCCCCTTACCGACAATCGTAAAGATCAGCCCGCATGCGCCCGCAAGGAACAAGGCCATGCCAACCAAGACAGCGGTCAGGTCGTCGTCGTCGCCCGTTACGGCTACAACGCCCAAAGGTACGCCCATATCGTCAATCCAAATCCATTCGCCGTCCTGAAACTTCATGCCAACCGCGCGTTCGGGCTTGGGGCCTACGTTCGTAGGCGTGGGCAGCGGAGTGATTTCCGGCGTAGGCGTTACCACAACATGCACATTGGTGATGCTATAACCGTCGTATTCCACGGTATAGCCCTCTACCTCCTCCTCGCGCACACGGTACTGATACCGCAGGCCGTTCTCGCTCCTGACGGGCAGTTCCTGGAAGGTGTATGTCCAAGTATCACCCTCACCAGTCATCTCAATGGTATCTACAGTTTCATACTCTCCGCCAGCTATGCGGCGTTCAAGGTGAATCGTCACTGCTTCCGGACGAATCTCATCGTAATCGTCCAGATCCTGCCACTTCTTTGTTACGCGAATTTCGGTGAACTCGGGTTCCATCCTGCCCGCAGGTGTCATTTCCGGCGTAGCTGACGGTGTGGCTGTAGGCGTCGTTACCGGGCTCTCCGACGGGGTTGACGTAGGGCGTCGTTGACGGGCTCGCCGACGGACTTGGCGACGGCTCCGTTGACGGGCTTGCCGACGGCTTTGTAGATGGACTCGTTGACGGGCTCGGCGACGGCTTCGTAGACGGACTCGTTGACGGGCTCGGCGACGGCTTCGTAGATGGACTCGTTGACGGGCTCGGCGACGGCTTCGTAGATGGGCTCGTTGACGGGCTCGGCGACGGCTTCGTAGATGGGCTCGTTGACGGGCTCGGCGACGGCTTCGTAGATGGACTCGTTGACGGGCTCGGCGACGGCTTCACCGATGGCGTGGGGTCGGCCTGTAGCTTTTTATTCTTCAGGCGCAGCGTCATGCCGCTGTCTGTGATCACCGCGCGGCCATCATCAGGCGAAACTTCCGTGATCGCGCCCTTTTCGTTCACCTGAAAGATCACGTAGTTTTCCTGCGTATCATCATAGCCATTCGGGAAGGCTGTTTCAACCAGGCAGTACGCGCCCGCTTCCAGCCCGCCTTCAAGCATATGCGCCTCTTTTGTGGTTTCCCATTCCTTCTCCACAATTTCGCCATCGGGGCCGTCCCTGCGCAACACAAGCTTCGCTCCGGCAACGCCCTCCATAGTCAGGCTGTCGATCTTCATAAAGCCGATTGAGGGCAACGGAATATTCTTCACCGTCAGCAGGCTGCCATCGGTTTCGGCTTCCGGCTCGTTTTGATAGTTATAGCTTCGGTTCTGCAGAGTAACGTTGCCTTCTGCGTCCACCATAAATGCCACGTCGGCTGTAAGGCCCGTGTATCCTGTGGGAACATTCAGTTCCTTTAGCGTATAGATCTTATCGGGAACCAGCTTGCCCTTCTCCTGCTCGTTGCTGAGCGGGAAAATTTTCGCGGTCCCGGAGGAAACCCAGGTATCCACTTCATACCCGTCCTCGTCAATAACACTCAGGTATACGCCCTTGAGCGGATTTCCTTTTTCACCCACCTTACTGATGCTTGCGCCCACAGGCTTATTAGTAATAATAATGGTATCGCCGGAGAAGGCGTAGTCGATGTCCTCATGGATATTCTTTCCATTCTTAAACAACTTGAACCAGATTTTCCTGGAGGGATCTACCTCATAGCCCGCGGGCGCTTTGGTTTCTTTCAGATAATAGGATATCCGGCTCCAGCTGCCTCCCACGATTTCTTCGTCGTAGGCGTACAGCGGTTTTTCTTGTGTAGACGCGATTGTGAACGTGCCGTTAGCCCCTGTTACATAGGTTCCGCGCGGCTCTTCCTTGGCGTTCTCGCCTTCCCCGGTTACCTGGAACAGCTCAAACTCCACGCCGGGAAGCGTTTCCTTTACGTTCAGCTCGCTTACCTTCTTCACCGTGATGCTGTTTTGGCTGCCGTCAAATTTGGCGTCGCTACCCATGGAAACGTTCTCCGAAACGTCCTTATCCCTGTAGCCCGCTACGGAAGCCGTATTGCGAATGGGCACGGTATCGCCGCTGCCCGTAGCCGCGCCAACCACGCGCGCCCGGTAACGGATCTCCACTTTCTTGCCGTCCGGCACGATAATGCGCAGCGTATCCTCGCTTACGGAGTAATCGACGTCCTTCACATGGTTTTCCCCGTCATACCATACCTCTAATGACCCCGCCTCCATACGCAGGTTCGTCATGGTATCCACCACTTCCAGCGTGTCGATGCCCTCCACCTTGTTGAGCATATAGCCATTGGGATTGACGGTGATCCGGAACGTGGCCACATACTTGTTATCCGCGCTAGGATGATCCACAAACTCCTTGGTGATCGGCTGGAATTTCAGCTCGTGCTCCGCGCTGTCGCTGCGGTTCGGCCCAATGACCGTCGCCGTGTTGGCAATGGAATAGCTGCCGTTGTTCGCGTCGGCGCGTTTGAGCAGCGTTTCAAGCGCCTCTTTGCTTTTTACTTTCAGAGCATAATTGATTTGATAGTAGACAATGTCTGCTTCAAAGTCTCCCCAAGTGTTGGATTTCTTTGGCAAATCTGTGAAAACAATCGTTTTTCCGTCCGCTTCCACTTTCCCCTCGACTGGAACAATAGCGTCTGTTTTCCACTGTGCGTCGCCCGCCAGCAGTTTTACGTCCACGATTTCAAACAGTTCTGTGTCAAAATCGTCAACGATCGTTACGCTTGAATCGGTATAGCCGTAAAGCTCGATGTGGAAGGGATATTTGGGCAGTTCATCCCCCTGGGGAGGCGTGAACGTATCCGCTGCCTTTTTAAAATGAAAGCTGGTGATCGTCCCGGTGTCCTCTGTTTTTATCGGTTCGCTTTCCGTATCGTCCTCAAACTTGAGCTTTATCTCCGCGGAATTTTTGTGATCCTGCGTAAGCCCGCCATAATTCTCCCATCTGGGATCAAGATAGGTTTCATAAACGATCTCGATGGTTCTTGGCGTTTCCAGCGCGCTGGTGGGAACAAGATGGAGCGTGATGGCTTCCGTGTTGCTCTCCGGATTCGTTTGCGGCACAAACTCAATCTGTTCCCCTGGGCGGTTTCCCGACAAAAACTGCACCGTGCCGTCCACAATTTGCTCCACAACCCACACATATTTATTGTTGCCGGAATCCAGATTGGCCGAGGGCACAGTATCGCTGATGATTACGTCCTTCGTCTTTTCCGGCACCTCGAGCGTCAGCTTCCATTTCATGGTTCTTTGAGAGCCTGATGTGGACAAGCCCTCATAATGCTTTTGCGCCGTGAAGCTGTGCCCCTTGCCGTTAATCTGGACGCCGGATTCGGCGCTGCCGAACTCAGGGATACTGGCCGTGTTTTTGTGCGTCTGCTGACCGGGAAAATCCAACGGTACCTTGGTATAATAAATGATCGTATGCTCTTTCTTGTCCTCGCCGTCAGTAAACGTATAGGTAAAGGACGTGTCCGTTTTGCCGCTAATGCTGGCGTCGCTCCAGAGCTTCGGCGTTCCATCCACAGTAATGCCATCGCCGTAATAGCTCATGCCAGGCGGGTCCTGTGTCAGAGTATCTGTAAGCTGCTGGCCTGTCATGCAGTGCAGTCCGTCCTTATTGACCGTGACGGTCCACTTCACAATCTGATATTCAACGCCGTCGATTACCTCGATCTTATCCGTTGCGCCGGCCTTTTTGACACCCTCGTACTCGGGAAGCTTATCAATTTTCAGTTCCTTTTCATCGGTCTTGTCTTCCTTGCCTGTTGAGGACACAGCCACCTTATTGGATACCTTACCATCCTGCTCAAGCGGGAATGGCTTTCCCAGATGAGCTGCGTCGCGCGGAATGCACACCTGATAGGTGAGCGTATATACTTCGCCGTGCTTCATGTTGCCCAGTGACACCTGAAAGCCATTTCCGTCCGCGTCCTTCGTCCAGTTAACAGACGTATCCGCCTGGCCGTTTTTGTACGCGGTCAGGGAACCGTCCAGATAATGAACGCCCGTGGCTCCATCCAGGCTGAGCCTGTCCTTCACAACAACGTTTTCGTTGAAACCGTTGGATTTGACGGTGACGGTATAGGTAATGAGGTATTCCTTTCCGTCCGCGCTTGTTTGAATCTCCCACGAATTCCCGTTATAGCTCTTGTCAACCTCAAGGCCCGCTTCCTGTACGGGATACTTCACCTCCAGCGAGGTTCCGTTTTCAAAAACGATCTTTTCCTCTGCCGACGTTTCGTCATACTGAATCCAGGCGTCCAGCGTAATGCTGCTGTCGTTGATAAGGGTCAGATAATCCCGCGTAGCATCGTCGCTGTTAAAGGTGACCTTTAGTTGGTCTTCCGTGAGGTCATAAGTCATCCAGACTGTAATTTCACGCGTTGTATTATCCTCAAGCGTAATCGTGCGGGTTATTGATCTGCGCTTGTTTCCATCTACCAAGCCTACCGGCTTCACGCCCTTGGGAAAGGTATAGTAAAATTCATAGGGCGCTTCGCTGCCGAACTGATGGCCGATTACCTCCTTAAACTCCATGTGAAGGTTGTACTTCACGCCCTGGTACAATTTTCCGTCCGAGGGCCAGTCCGATGTGACTACCGTAACAAATTCATTCAGATTATTGCTGGCGTTCAGTTGCTCCGGCGTTTCCCTCGTGGTCACGGTTGTGTTTCTCATGGAGTAG
>JALEIQ010000056.1 GCA_022769795.1 Clostridiales bacterium | reverse complement strand
GACGCGGAGTCCATTATCACCAATCAGCGCTACGCCTACATCAACAAGCTGGTATCCACCTGCGTGAGGAAGGGCAAGCCCAAGGGCTCCCTTACCACATCGGACAAGATTGACCGCATCGTGACCAACCGGTGGCTGGCCCTGCCGATTTTCGTTGCGGTTATGTTCCTGGTTTACTATGTGTCCGTTACCACAATCGGCACCATCGTGACCGATTTTACCAATGATGTGTTTGTGGCCGAATGGATTCAGGAGCCCGTTCGCGGCTGGCTTGAGGGCCTGGGAACCGCCAACTGGCTTGTGGGCCTGATCTGCGACGGTATTATTGCGGGCGTAGGCGCGGTGCTGGGCTTTGTGCCGCAGATGCTGGTGCTGTTCTTCATGCTGGCCATCCTGGAGGATGTGGGCTACATGGCCCGTATCGCCTTCATCATGGACCGTATCTTCCGTAAGTTCGGCCTGTCTGGCAAGAGCTTCATCCCCATGCTGATTGGCACGGGCTGCGGCGTTCCCGGCGTTATGGCCTCCCGTACCATCGAAAACGACCGCGACCGCAAAATGACCATCATGACCACGACCTTCATTCCCTGCGGCGCAAAGATGCCCATCATCGGCCTGATTGCGGGCGCTTTGTTCCACAATGCGGGCTGGGTGGCTACCTCCGCGTACTTTATCGGCGTGGCCGCCATCATCATCAGCGGTATCATGCTCAAAAAGACCAAGCCCTTTGCGGGCGATCCCGCGCCCTTTGTTATGGAGCTGCCCGCTTACCATGCGCCCAGCGGCAAGAACGTGCTGCACAGCATGTGGGAGCGCGGCTGGAGCTTCATCAAGCGCGCCGGTACGGTAATCCTGGTTTCCTCCATCCTGATTTGGTTCACGCAGAGCTACGGCTGGGAGGCGCGGCAGCCCGAGGAGCCCGTGCAGGCCGGTACGGAGGTAACGCAAACCGTGGCGTTTGGCGAGGTGGAGAACACCGATAACTCCATCCTGGGCCGCGTGGGCTCCGTGGCCGCCCCCGTGTTTAAGCCCCTGGGCTTTGGCGATTGGAAGCCCACCGTGGCGACCGTGCTGGGCCTGGTAGCCAAGGAGGAGGTCGTAAACGTATTCGGCATCCTCTATAACACCGATACCAACGATATGGATACCGCCACATTGCTTGAGGAAGGCTCCGAGGAGGATATGGAAAGCGGGCTCTCGCCTATCGCGCAGGGCTTTGACGAAACCTCCGGCGGGCACGGCGCTTTGGCGGCCTATGCCTTCATGATCTTTAACCTGCTGTGCGCGCCGTGCTTTGCGGCCATCGGCGCCATCAAGCGCGAGATGAACAACGCCAAGTGGACGTGGTTCGCCATCGGCTACCAGTGCGTGTTCGCCTATGTGATCGCGCTGATCGTATACCAGCTGGGGCTGCTGTTCTCCGGCGCGGGCTTTGGCTTCGCCACGCTGATTGCCATTGCGCTGCTGGCGGCGCTGGCGTACCTGCTGGTTCGCCCCAACCGCTATGACGAAAACCACTTTACCCAGAAGATCAAGGTAGAAGCCTGAGTGCGAAAGGAGCTGAAACACCGTGGCAACCTGGCTGATTGGCGGCGTGCTGTTTGTGATCGTTGCGGCGGTCGCCTGGAAAATGATGAAGGATCACCGAAGCGGAAAGGGCGGCTGCGGCGGGGATTGCTCGCGCTGCTCCGGATGCGGCCATTAACGTTAGCGGGAGGAACGTCCATGAAGCTCACGGTTACCCAGCTGCGCTGCCTGCTGGCGGTGTACGCGCTTAGCGGCATGCGGGAGGAAGTGGCCTCCAAAAACGTGGCGAAACTGTTGGACGTTTCCAGGCCGGCCGTGCATAACATGCTGGATATGCTTTTGCGCATAGGGCTGTTGGAAAAGCAGCCCTATGGCGCGGCGCGGCTTACGCCGGATGGCATCGCGCTGGCGCGGGCGCTGGAGGAACGCAGGGAAAAGCTGGCGCTGCTGTTTTCACGCAGGCTCGGCCTGCCCATGGACGAGGCGGCGGCCGCGGCGCTGCTGCTTATGAGCGGCTTACAGGAGGAAAGCCTCGCGCGGCTGGAGGCGCTGGCGTAACAAATGCATTTACAAACCGGGCTGGATGTGCTAAGCTACATCCAGCCCCTTTCCTTATACAGGTGTCATGAAGGCGCCGTTCCCCTTCCGAAGAAGGGGGAAGGGCAGGCTTTTGGCATATGTATTTTTAGGAAGGAATGTTTTACGGATGAAGAAAAATCAAATTCTACGCCTGGCGCTGTCCGCGCTGTTCCTGGCCATTGGCTTTGTGCTGCCGTTCCTGACCGGGCAAATCCAGCAGGTTGGGAACATGCTGCTGCCCATGCACCTGCCTGTGCTGGTGTGCGGCTTTGTATGCGGCTGGCCCTGGGGCCTGGCCGTGGGCTTTGTGCTACCCCTTTTGCGCAGCCTACTTTTTGGCATGCCGCCCATGGTTCCCACGGCGCTGGCCATGGCCTTTGAGCTGGCAGCCTACGGCGCGTTTGCGGGCGCGCTGTACGCAAGGCTGCCGCGCAAACCCATAAACGTATACGTGGCGCTGCTTGCCGCCATGCTGCTGGGCCGCGTGGTATGGGGCCTGGCAAGCTGGGCCATCTACGCCCTGTTTACGCAAAACAGCTTTGCTCTGGCCATGTTCTGGACAAACGGCTTTGTAAAGGCCTGGCCGGGCATGATATTGCAGGTGGCGCTGGTACCGGCGATTGTGCTGGCCCTTGAGCGCGCAAAGCTGATTCCGCTTGGCAGGGACTAAGGAGAGCATGCGTTGATGAACGAGCCGCTTTTGAAAAAGCGCGGGGCTCCGCGAACGGAGCCCGTTTCCACGGCGCAGGACAGCCGCGCCGATACGCGGCTGCTTGCGCCGGTCATCCGGGCCATAGAGGACAGGCTTTCACGCGAGGGACGCGCCGTGGTTGCGCTGGACGGCATGTGCGGCGCGGGCAAAACCACGCTGGCCGCGAGGCTTGGCGAGCGCTACGCCACAGAGCCCATCCACATGGACGATTTTTTTCTGCCCTTTGCCCTACGCACGCCCCAAAGGCTTGCGGCGCCAGGGGGCAACGTGCATTACGAGCGTTTTCTGGATCAGGTGTTAAACGGCCTGCTGCGCGGGGGCGAGGTGCGCTATCAGCGCTTTGACTGCGCCACGGGCGGGCTTGCGCCCTGCGTGCATACGCCCGCGCCCGTAACGGTGATTGAGGGAAGCTACAGCCATCATCCCTTCTTCGCCGGGGCGTACCGCGAGCTGCGCGCCCTGCGCGTGTTTGTAAGCGTGGAGGAGGGCGAACAGCTTGCCCGGCTGCGCCTGCGGGCCCCGGAAAAGCTGGAGCGCTTCCAATCCTTATGGATTCCTCTTGAAAAATGCTACTTTCAGGCGTATGATATCATGCGTGGGGCGGATATCGCCCTGATGAGCCAACCGTGGGAGCGGGCAAAGGAGGCGGCGGAGTGAAGCTTCTGGTAATCGACGGCCAGGGCGGCGGCGTGGGCAAGAGCCTGGTGACGGCCCTCAAGCAGCTTTTGCCCGAGCAGCCCATTATCGCGCTGGGCACCAACGCCCAGGCCACAGCCGCTATGCTGCGCGCGGGCGCGGACATGGGCGCCACGGGCGAAAGCGCCATTCGCTACCAGTGCCAAACCGCGGATGTGATCGTGGGCGTAACGGGCATTTTGCACGCCAACGCCATGCTGGGCGAGATATCCCCGGGCATCGCGGAGGCCGTAAGCCTGAGCGAGGCGCAAAAGGTGCTGGTGCCGCTGGAACGCTGCGGCCTGCTGATTGCGGGCGTGGGCCGCCAGCCGCTGGACGGGCTCATCCGCGAGGCGGCGCGCATGGTTTGCGCGCTCAAGGACCAAACGGAACAATAATAAGGCAGAAAGGAACATCCCAGCTATGAGCGAATGTACGCACGATTGCTCCACCTGCAGTCAAAGCTGCGGGGAGCGCACTCAGCCCGAAAGCCTGCTTGCCAAGCCGCATGAGCTTTCACACATCAAAAAGATCATCGGCGTTTGCAGCGGCAAGGGCGGCGTGGGCAAAAGCCTGGTTACCGCTTTGCTTGCGGTGCTGGCGCAGCGCCAGGGCCTGAAGGTGGGCATTTTGGACGCGGATATCACCGGTCCCTCCATTCCCCGGGCGTTCGGCCTGAAGGAAAAGGCCATGGGCACCGATACGGGCATCTTTCCCGTGAAAACCAAAACAGGCATTGACGTAATGAGCCTGAACCTGCTTTTGGAAAACGATTCCGACCCCGTGGTGTGGCGCGGCCCGGTGATTGCGGGCGCGGTGGGCCAGTTCTGGACGGACGTGATCTGGGGCGACAAGGATATCCTGTTTATTGACATGCCTCCGGGAACCGGCGACGTGATGCTGACTGTGTTCCAGACCATTCCCGTGGACGGCGTGGTGCTGGTATCCACGCCCCAGGAGCTTGTGGAAATGATCGTGGAGAAGGCGCTCAAGATGGCCGGGATGATGGAGATTCCCGTCATGGGCCTGGTGGAAAACATGAGCTATGTGGAATGCCCGGACTGCGGCACGCATGTGGAGCTGTTTGGCAAGAGCCACGCCGCGGAGATCGCCCAGCGCTACAACATCCCGCTCACGGCCAAGCTGCCCATAGACCCTAAGCTGGCGGGCGGCATTGACAAGGGCATGATCGAGCTGTTCAACGGCGCGTGGCTGGATGAGCTTGCCAACGCCATCGTTGACCTTGTGCCCAAGGCGCGCGCTTGAGCGCAGCGGCCTATGATAGACGCACAGGCAAAGGCCGCCCGCGCGCGGGAACTGTTTTTGGAAGGGTATAACTGCGCCCAGGCAATCGCCGGGGCCTATGCCAGCGAGCTTGGCATGGAGGAAAAGCGCGCCGTGCGCCTTGCCAGCGGCTTTGGCGCGGGCATAGGCGGCATGCGCGGCGTGTGCGGCGCTTTAAGCGGCATGATGCTGGTGTATGGCTTTGTGCGCGGCTATGACGAGGCCGTGGATATGGAGGGCAAAAAGCGCCTTTACGCGAGCGAGCAGGCCATAGCAAAGCGCTTTACCGATACCTTTGAGGCGCTGCATTGCCGCGAGCTGCTCAGGCGCGCCGGTATCGAGGCCACAAGCACGCCCAGCGAGCGCACGCCGGAGTATTATAAAAAGCGCCCGTGCGTAAGGTACATAGAAGCCTGCGCGCGCATCCTGGCGGACGCGCTGAACGAGGCGTGAGCCGCAAAATCGAAAAAGAGAAAGTGTTTTCAAGGGAGAGGCTGCATGAGCGGCCTTTCCCTTTGGTTTTGTGAACGGCCAGGAGGCAAAGCTCTGTAAGGCGTATAAGCGACCGTGTCTTTTTGATTGGAGCTGCACGATAGAATATTTCAAAAATCCGTGACGAGGCATTATCGTTGCGGACTCTGTAGACAAAGAGAAATATGGTCAAAACAAGTTTCAAAATATATGAAATCCCACAATTCGTCGTGTAATTGATAACCTTTCCAGCCCGCTTCATATCTGTTAAAAATTTGAAACGTGTCCATTTGGGACTGGCGCGCATGCTATAATGCCTTACAGACAAAAAAGCCGCCAGCCCCTTGAGCAGGTATCCAAGAACCAACGATGGCACAAAAAAGGAGGCTTTGCAATGAAAAACCCCTACGGCGGCCGGTTGGCCAGCGCGCTGTTGCTTTTGTTTTTTTGCCTGACGCCGCTTTCCTTCCGCGCCGCGGCGGCGCAAAGCAATGACCTGTCATGGAAACTGGAGGGCGTCGCCGACGCCGTTGTTGCCTATGGCGACGGGTTCCTGGCGCTTGCGCAGGGGAGCGTATGGGCCTGCCGTGCGGGAGAGCGGGAGCCGGGCCTGGTATTGGCGGCGAATGCCGGCGCTGCCATTGACGATATCTTCGCTGGCGGCGCGGGCAGCGTTCTGGCGCTAACGGTAACGAGCGCAACCTACGACATCTATCGCATAGACGTGGAGGCGGCCGCCCTTTCCCTGATGTGGTCAATCCCAAAGCAGGACGCTCCCGTGGAGGTTATGCGGCGGATTTTATGGCAGGATGGGCAGATCGTTATCGAATATCAGAACGATTCCATACGAAAGTCGGATTTGCTGTTTTTTGATACCGCAACGGAAAAAACTATGAGCCGTTATGGCTGCGATGTTTCCATGCTGGCGCCCTGCGAGGGGCGCACGCTCCTTGGCGTGAGGATGCGCTATGAGGACGGCGCCAATCTGATCGTTTTTTATGATATGGACACGGGGCAAACGACCCCGGTTTGCGAGCTTGGCGTGCTCCCGGAGGCGATATGCTTTGAACCCGAAAAGCGGCAGATCGTCGCCTTCGTAGCGCCCAACGCGAGTTTGTTTTCCGCCTCCGGCGAGGCGGGGGCGCAGGTCTATCTTCCCGTGGCGCACGAAGCCTGGATGGGGCGGCAATGCGCCGTGAACACATCCCGGCTTTTTGCCCTTTCGGATGGAACCAGCCTGCTTGCGGCCCGCCTTGAGGCGCGGCAGGATACCAAGGCGCTGCAAATTACCCGGTATAACGCGGAGGGTGAGGAAACAAAGCGCTTTCGGCTTTCCCATCCTGAAATTCCCGTGCAAACCGTTAACATGGGCTACCAGCTTACGCCTGCCATGATTAGCCAGCTCATTCGCGGCAATGATACGGCGACTGATATTTACATGGTAAGAACCTTTGAAACAGGCTATTGCGAGCTGCTGGAAAAGGGCTTCTGCTACGACCTTACCGATCAGGAGGAAATTTATAACAGGGTGGCGTGCATGCCGCCCGCCCTGTCCCAGGCGCTGATGCGCGGCGGGCGGCTGCTGGGCGTGCCCGTGGAGATGGAATTTGATTCATGGGCCATGCTTGCGTGCTCCTATGAAACGCTTGACGAGCTGGGAATCGCCCTGGAGGAGATTCCAACCAACCTGCTGGACCTGCTGGACAAGGCCGCGCAATGGTATCAGGACGGCGTGCTGGACGGCGTGCGCCTGTTTAACTCAGACGACCAGGCCTTTGCGCTTACCTGGTTCGCGCTGAACAACTACGCCCAATACGCCTCGGCGGAGTGCAAAGCGCTGGACTATGACACGCCGCTTTTTAGGAGCCTGATGGAAAAGTGCGACCGGCTTTGCGCCCTGATTACCCGGCAGGGCAAGCTTTCGGATGCCGCGCCATACCTCTTTGCCAGCGTCACCCCCAAAGCGATGCTATTTGACCAGGACGGCGGGCAAAGCGCCTTTCTTCCCATAACGCCGCAAGCGGGCATGCCGCCGCGCTATCCCGTTTATGTAACGGTGGCGGTGCTCAATCCTCTATCGCAAAACAAGGAGCAGGCGCTCGTCTATTTACGGTCGCTTATCAAGAATCTGCCGGCGGAAACGCGGCTGTATTTTTGGCCCGAGCAGGCGGGAGAGGAGGAACGGGCGCAGTATCAGGAGCAGCGTCAAATTGCGGTGGAAGAGATAGCGCGGCTTCAGGGGGCGCTGGATGGGGGCGCGCTGGATATCGCCGGGCGCAACGAAATACAGCTTCAGCTTGCGGACGCCCTGCGCTGGCTTGAGGAGCTGGAAACCCGGCAGCGTTGGGAGGTTTCGCCGGACGCCGTCAGCGCGTATCTGTCCATCAAAGACGGCGTGTTTGTTCCCGGCAGCATCGTAAGCGACATGATAGACGAGGCGATGGGCGACGCTGTAAGGCAATATGCGGCGGGCGAAATGAGTTCCGCCGCGCTTGTGGAGGCCATCGTTCGCAAGGCCGGGCTCATCAGGCTGGAGCGGGGCGAGTGAAATTGAGCGCGCGTTATGGAAGCGGGGCAGGGGCCGGTTGGCTCAGGCCGTCGCCAAGCCCATGCCGCCGCATTGGGGAGGCTTTCTTCCTCAGCCCGCCGTCACGCTTCCCCTCTCCACGCGGTAGCGCCGTCCCGCCCTGGCGGCCACAAAGGGGTCGTGCGTAATCACCACCAGCGTGTGCCCGCTGTGGTGAAGCTGGTCAAATAAATCCAATATCTCGTTTCGGCTTTCCACGTCCAGCGCGCCGGTCGGCTCGTCGCACAGCAGCAGCTTGGGCTTGTAGCACAGCGCCCGCGCAATGGTTACGCGCTGCTGCTGGCCGCCGCTCAGCTCGTTGGGGCGGCTGCCCTCGCGCCCGGAAAGCCCCACGCTTTTGAGCGCCTGCGCGGCGACGCGCGCGCGCTCGCTTTCCGAAAGACCGCGCAGCATCAGGGGAAAGGCCACGTTTTCCGCCGCGGTAAGCTTGCTTAGTAGCTGATACCCCTGAAACACAAAGCCGATTTTTTCGCGGCGCACGCGGCATAGCTCCCGTTCGCCAAGGCGGCTCACATCCTCGCCGTCCAGCACGTATTGGCCGGAGGTGGGCGTGTCCAGGCAGCCCAAGATATGCATCAGCGTGCTCTTGCCCGAGCCGCTGGCCCCCACAAAGGCCACGTATTCCCCGGGGCGTATGTGCAGATCAACCCCGCTTAACACCTCCAGCGGGGGCTGCCCGTTTTTTCCAGGATAGGTTTTGGAAATGCCCTGCATGCGAATCATTGTAAAAGTCCCTCCCGCGTAATAGCTTGCCCGGGGGCGCGGCGCGCCATTCCGGGCCGCCTGATTCTTTCGGTAAAACATTTGCAAACAAATATAAAATCCAGTATAATGGAAGCGGCTGATTCCTTCGTACTGAAAATATCACAGGGAGAGGTGCTTTATCCATGGGCTATCGTGAAAATTATGAAGCGTGGCTTCATGACTTTGCCAACGACGAGGCCACGGTTTCCGATCTCCGCTCCATCGCGCAGGACGAGAAGGAAATTGAGGATCGGTTTTACAAGAACCTGAGCTTTGGCACCGCGGGCATGCGCGGCGTACTGGGCGCGGGAATGAACCGCATGAACGTGTACACGGTTCGCCGCGCCACCCAGGGCCTGGCGGACTATCTTTCCGCCTGCGAGGAGAACAAGCGGCGCGGCGTGGTAATCGGCTATGACAGCCGCCGCATGAGCGCGGAGTTCGCCATGGAAACCGCGCGTGTGCTGTGCGCCAACGGCATTCAAACCTACCTGTTCGACGCGCTGCGTCCGGTGGCGCTTTTGTCCTTTGGTGTGCGGCATCTTAACGCCGTGGCGGGCGTGGTGATTACCGCCAGCCATAACCCGCCGCAGTACAACGGCTACAAGGTTTACGGCGAGGACGGCGCGCAGCTTGGCCCGGAGGCCGCCGCCGCGGTAACGGAAAAGATCAACGCCCTTTCCTTTACCGAACCCAAGGTAATGGAGCCGGAGGAAGCCAAGAAGGCGGGCCTTCTGCACATCATCGGGGATAAAGAGGTGGACGACGATTACATCGCCCTGGTCAAGACCCTCTCCATCAACCCCGAGGTGGTGGCGGAAAACGGCAAGAACCTAAAGATTGTTTACACCCCCATCCACGGCAGCGGCAATGTGCCGGTGCGCCGCATCCTGCGCGAGATCGGCCTTACCAATGTAAGCGTGGTTAAGGAGCAGGAAGCGCCCGACCCCAATTTCTCCACCGTAAGGGTGCCCAATCCCGAGGATCCCGCCGCCTTTACCCTGGCCATCAAGCTGGCCAACGAGGTGGGCGCGGACGCGATCTTCGGCACCGACCCGGACTGCGACCGCTTGGGCGTGGCCGTGCGCGAGAAGGACGGCTCCTTCCGCCTGCTTACCGGCAACCAGATCGGCTGCCTGATGCTGTATTACATTCTTAGCAGCAAGCAGGCGCAGGGCACGCTTCCCACAAACGGCGCGGTGGTCAAGAGCATCGTGTCCACGGAGCTGGCGCGCGCCATCTGCAACGCCTTCCATGTGGATTTGTTCGATACGCTCACCGGCTTCAAGTTCATCGGCGAAAAAATTCAGCAGTTCCAGGACACCGGCAGCCATATCTTCCTCTTTGGCTTTGAGGAAAGCTACGGCTACCTCAGCAGCACCTTCGTGCGCGACAAGGACGGCGTGAACGCCTCCCTGCTCATTGCCGAGGCGGCGTGCTACTACGCCCAGCAGGGCAAAACTCTGTGCGACGTGATGGCCGAGATCTTTACCAAGTACGGCTATTATCTGGAGCATGTGGAATCCACCACGCTGCCGGGCATCGACGGCCTGAAGGTGATGGCGGATATCATGGCCCGCATCCGCAAAAACCCGCCCAAGGAGATTGGCGGCGTGAAGGTGCTTCGCGTGCTGGATATCATGGCCGGTACCGAAACCGAGGTTGCCACCGGCAAGGTGACGCGCCTGGACTATCCCGAAAGCGACGTGCTGTACTTTGCCATGGAGGGCGGCCACTTTGTGTGCGTGCGCCCCAGCGGCACCGAGCCCAAGATCAAGCTCTATGTAAACGTGAACAACCCGGACGAGGCCAAGGCCAAGGAGCTGCTTGCGCACCTTACCCAGGAAGCGCAGAAGCTGCTGGAGGAATAAGCGACAGGTTGGCGGAAAAGAACGGGGTGCAGGGGCATTATGCACCTGCCGGGGTTTGGGGCAGAGTCCCAAAGCCTTACGCCGCAGCGTTTTCAAACGAGAGATGCGCCAGCCCGTCTGGGCTGGCGCTGCGGCTCTTTGCACATCTATGAGGTTTATCGACAGTCTGCGCGGGCGTGCCTGTGGGCACGCCCGCTTTGCGTTGCGCAAAAAGCGCGGGCATTAGACCGTATGTCCGCACTACATCAAACGAGAAGATTTGACATTATTTTCTGCATATGGTAATATAACAGCAGATTTTTCAAACGGGGATACGGAAATATGCAGAATATGGAGTTTTCCAAGGCATTATTGTGGCTTCCGGGAAAAGCCTCAACGGAGCGGGCGGGCAGTTGGCTTCCCGCGTGGCGGCATATGCTGGATACCATGCTGGTGATGGAGTATCTGCTGGAGAACTGGGTTCCCCGCGCGGTTCTCAACCGTGCAGGGGCGGGCTTGCCGGAGGGCGAGGTGGAGCACGCGGCGATGTTTGTTGCCCTGGTTCACGATATCGGCAAGCTGACCCCGCCGTTTGCGGCAAAGCTGCTTCCTATGCTGCCCGAGGTGCGCGATGCGCTGTGTACGACGGGATTTGCTATATCCGCACCTTTTCAAGCTTCCCGAAAATTGCCGCATGCGCTGGCCGGGGCGGTCTTTTTGCATCTGCGGCATTGCCCCGCCGCGATTGTGTCCGTGGTGGGTGCGCATCACGGCAGGCCCATCTCATCCGGCGACCTGCCATCGGACGACGGGAAGTCCCTGCCGTATTCGACCAGCTATTTTGGTCAAAACGGGCAAAACAGCCCCGAAGGGGTGCTGTGGCATCAGGTTCGCATGGAATGGCTTGCGTTTGCGCTGGAAAGGTGCGGCTATGCGTCGGCGGACATGCTACCCGTGCTTGGCAAAGCGGCGCAGATGCTTTTGACGGGCCTGCTGATTGTGGCCGATTGGATTGCAAGCAGCCCGGAGTACTTTCCCTATATGGAGCAGGGGGAAAGGCCTGTGGCGGCGCTTGATAGGGCGCGCGCCAAGGAGGGCATAGCGCGTTGGAACCCGCCCGGCCCATGGCTGCCAGATGCGTTCACCATGGACGGCGACATGTTTTCGGAACGGTTTTCATTCGCACCCAACGCCGTTCAGCGCGCGATGCTGGGCGCCGCGGCAACCGCCCTAAGGCCCGGCGTATTCATTTTGGAGGCCCAGATGGGCGTGGGCAAAACCGAGGCCGCGCTTGGCGCGGCGGAGGTGCTTGCCAGCAGGCTGGAAGAAGGCGGCGTGTTTTTTGGCCTGCCGACCCAGGCAACGGCCAACGGCATTTTTCCGCGCCTGAAAAAGTGGGCCGAAAGCCAGTCGCAGGACTGCGTCAACGCCATTCAACTGGCGCATGGCATGGCCAATTTAAACGAGGCGTATACCGCGCTGTTTGGAAACGGCGCTGCCATCGATGATGAGGAAGAACCCACGGGGCTTACGGTGCACCGCTGGTTCAGTGGGCGCAAGAAGGCGCTGCTGGCGGATTTTGTAATTGGCACGGTAGATCAGCTATTGATGGCATCGCTTAGGCAAAAGCATGTGATGCTGCGCCATCTGGGGCTGGCGGGCAAGATATCTATCATCGACGAAGCCCACGCGTATGACGCATACATGAACGTATATCTCGAAAACGCCCTGAAGTGGCTGGGCGCTTACCAAACGCCGGTTATTCTGCTATCCGCCACGCTGCCTGCCGCGCGGCGCAAAGCCCTGGTAGAGGCCTATCTGGGGCGCGGGACTTCCGAGGGGGAATGGCAAACCAGCCGGGCGTATCCGCTGCTTACCTGGACGGACGGGGACAGCGTTCACAGCGCAAAAATCCCGGATGAAACGGAAAAACGCTCCATCCGTATAGACAGGCTGCACACCGCCGCCGGGGAGGACAGCGCGCCGGTGGCCGCCTATTTGAAGGAGCGCCTGGCGGACGGCGGCTGCGCGGCGGTGATTGTAAACACGGTAAAGCGGGCGCAGCAGCTGGCGGAAGGCCTGCGCGAGCGCATGCCGGAGGTGCAAATTCTGCTTGTGCACGCGCAGTATCTGATGGAGGATCGCGCGGCGTGGGAGAAGAAGCTG
>JALEIQ010000047.1 GCA_022769795.1 Clostridiales bacterium | reverse complement strand
GCCGCTGGCGCACCTGAACGTACCTGAAACGGCGTCTTACTTCCGGGTAGCCAATGCATTGGATGCGTCCAAACTGATTTTGACCGCTATGCGCAACCGCAGAGAATCGCGCGGCAGCCTTACGTGGCTGCAACACTTCATTCAATTGGGGACGCAGGTCCCTACCAGAACCTCTCCGCGCGAAGCATGAGCGTGATTGCTGCACCCCCAGCGGAAGTGACAGGTCAAAGCCGTGACAGCTCCGCGCGAAGCATGAACACGGCTGCTGAAGCTTCCGAGAAAGCCGCAGCTAGAGAACGCTTTCCGAACCGTTACTTCGGTACGCAGCACATTCCTGCCGTGGCTTCATTCAATACTATAGCAGAGAGCAACTAGCTTGTCAATCTACAGGCGAAAGGATAGCATGTCTAAATCAAAGCACTGCTGGTTGCATCTTCTTCTATACGGAATGCGGAAACACCCGCTTCAGAAAAATCCGAAGCGGGTGTTTTTATTGGATTTGTTATGTTATGCACGCGGCGTGCTGAGGGCACGCATGGCGTTGAGTATCGCAAGCACCGAAACGCCAACGTCCGCAAAGACCGCCCACCACATATTGGCCACGCCGATGGCGACCAGTATCAGCACCAGCAGCTTTACCGCCAGTGCGAAAACAATGTTCTGCCGGGCAATGGCAAGCGTGCGGCGACTGATGCGTACAGCTAGGCTAAGCTTGCGGGGGTCGTCGTCCATAAGCACTACATCCGCGGCCTCAACGGCGGCGTCGCTGCCCAGCGCGCCCATTGCAACGCCCACGTCGGCTCGGGTAAGGACGGGCGCGTCATTGATTCCGTCGCCCACAAAGGCCAGCGTGCCGCCAGCGGGCTTTTGCGTAAGCAAACGCTCCACCTGCTCCACCTTCTGCGCGGGCAAAAGCTGCGCGTGTACTTCGTCAATGCCCAGTTGAGCGGCAACCTCCTGAGCCACAGCCGTGCTGTCGCCGGTGAGCATCACGGTTTTGCGAACGCCTTCCCGCTTGAGGGCGGCTATCGCCTCGACCGCTCCCTCCTTGATTTCGTCGGCGATGACGATGTGCCCCAGGTAATCGTTGCCGCGGGCTACATGTACCACCGTGCCTGTATGCGGGCAATCAGGCACCTCGATTTGGTGGTAGTTCATCAGCTTTTGATTGCCCACACAGACCGTTTGCCCATCCAGCAGCGCGGTTACGCCATGACCGGCCATTTCCTGAACGTCGTTTACCCCTTCGAGCAGCGGCCCGCGATACCCTGCGCAAATCGAACGGCTGATAGGGTGATCGGATGCGCTTTCTACCGTAGCTGCTATGCGCAGCAGTTCTTCCTCGCTGATGCGGTCAGGATGGATGACGGTTACGTGGAAGCTGCCACGGGTAAGCGTTCCTGTTTTGTCAAAAACAACGGTATCCGCCTTGGCCAGAGCCTCCAGGTAATTGCTGCCCTTCACCAGCACGCCGCATTTGCTAGCGCCGCCAATGCCGCCAAAAAAGCTGAGCGGCACGGAAATAACCAGCGCGCAGGGGCAGCTTACCACCAAAAAACTGAGCGCGCGCATGCCCCATTGGGCCCAGTCGCCGCCAAAGAACAGGGAGGGTACCAGGAACAGCAACAGCGCAGCCAAGCATACGGCTGGCGTATAGACGCGCGCAAAGCGGGTGATAAAGCTTTCCACATGCGCTTTTTTATCGCTGGCGTTTTCAACAAGGTCCAGGATTTTGGCAACCGTGGAATCGGTATAAACCTTCGTGGCGCGCACTCGTAGGAGTCCGGTTTGGTTGATGCAGCCGCTGATTACCTCATCGCCTGCGGAAACGTCGCGAGGCAAGCTCTCGCCCGTAAGTGCCGCCGTATTCAGCGAAGAAGCTCCCTCAACAATCACGCCGTCCAAGGGAATACGTTCTCCGGGTTTTACCACAAAGATTTCGCCTATGCCAACTTCCTCCGGATCAACGGTTACAACCTCTCCGCTACGCTCCACATCGGCGGTTTCGGGCCGGATATCCATCAGGCTGGAGATGGAGGCGCGGGACTTGCCCACAGCATAGCGCTGGAACAACTCGCCGATTTGGTAAAGCAGCATGACGGCCACTGCCTCGGGATATTCACCAACAGCCACAGCGCCAATGGTT